>CALWBC010000279.1 GCA_944375755.1 uncultured Mediterraneibacter sp.
GGAGAGAGAGCGAAGAGAAGCCAGTCGTAGATTTGTGGAACATATGAATTGGATGGATGCCGCTATCTCTCACACAAAAGAGATGTTATCAAAATAAATGTAACTCGTAAACTTTGTAGTGGCTCATTAGATTATTCTGATGAGCCTTATATATTTTTGATTATGAAAGAGAAAGGAATGTATGTAATATAGACACTAAAGTAGATAATGATATCTTGCAGTATGCAGTTGAAAACGGTATGATTGACTTAGCATATGTGCGAGAGCAAATCGAAATGAGTAAGAGAGATGAATTGCTAAAGCAGCACCCATATACGATATGGCAAGGGCGAGATGGTGTTTGGAAAACTTATCTGCCAGACCAGGAAAAAGGGAGGGTTTTAAGAAAAAGATCTACGGAAAAAGAAATTAAAGAGGTTGTTATTGAATATTGGAAAGAGCAGGTAGAAAATCCGACCATTGAAGAAGTTTTCGATGAATGGAATGATAGAAGGCTCGAATTAAAGAAAGTGTGTGAAGCCACACACCTGCGTGACAAACAGACATTTAATAGGCACTTTGCGGAGTTTGGCAAACGTAAAATAAAATCTATAAACCCACTTGAAATCGAAGAGTTTTTAGAAAGGCAGATTCCGGAATATAACCTAACCGCAAAGGGATTTGCAAATTTGAAATGCATTACCAGGGGGATGCTTAAGCGCGCAAAAAGACGAAAATTAATTGATTTCAATGTAACTGAATCTTTACAGGAACTGGACACATCTGATTCAGATTTTCGAAAAGCAGTAAAAGAAGATTATGAAGAAGTGTATAATGATAATGAAATGCAAATAATGATGCAGTATCTTATCGAAAATCTTGACATGTTCAATATTGGGATTCTATTAATGTTTGTAACCGGAGCAAGGGTAGGGGAGATTGTGACACTAAGGCATGACGATTTTGATGGATGTTCCTTCAAAGTTCGCAGGACTGAAACGTGTTACAAGGTAGATGGGAAATATGTATACAGAGTGAAAGAGTTTCCCAAAACACAGGCAGGTGTGAGAACTGCAATAATACCGGACGAATATAAATGGCTTGTCGAAAAAATCAAATGGTTAAATCCGAAAGATGAATATGTTTTTATAAAAAACGGACGAAGAATCAATACTCAGTCACTAAGGCGAAGACTGATAAGGATATGTAAAAAACTGAACATCTATCCGAAATCGCCGCATAAAATACGGAAAACATATGCATCCATACTTCTGGACAACCATGTGGATAGTCAACTAATCATTGGACAAATGGGGCATACAGATGTAACGTGTACGGAAAAGCATTACCACCGAAATAGAAAAGACATTCAAACAAAGAGAGATATTATAAGCTCAATACCGGAATTTCAGAATGAAATGATACCCAGATCATCATAAGTCATCAAAACAAAATGGTAAAAACCTTGAATTTACGGGGGAAAATGGAAGTTGAATGTGTATTCGAATCCCGTATACTCCAGTTGGAAAGTCCCGTAAATGCGGGACTTTTTTATTAAGCACCGGCAGAAGAAAGAAATTGATTATTCTTCCGCTGGTGTTTTTTTATATCTGGTTATACAAAAATTTAACAAGCCACCCCTCACATATACTGGATTTTTTACATGGGATATGTGATAATAAATAATTGAGGAATACGTAACAGAAAAGAGGAATTAACATGCCGACAACATACGCGCATTATAAGTTTGGAAAAGAGGTAATCAGCGCTCTGCCGCGTCCGCTTCAGAACGCGGTCGAGAACAACAGAGAGCTGTTCGACATCGGAGTTCACGGTCCGGATATTCTTTTTTATTACCAGGCCATCAGGAAAAATCCGGTCAGTGGTCAGGGATATGAACTGCATGAGAAGATGGCGGACGAATTTTTCCGTAACGCGGTCGAAGTGATTGGCAAAGCGGAGAATCCGGCGGCGGCCAGAGCATATATTTATGGATTTATCTGTCATTTCGCCCTGGACAGCGAGTGCCATCCGTATATAGAGAAGATGATTCAGACAAGCGGCATCACGCATTCGGAAATCGAGATGGAGTTTGACCGTCTGCTTCTGAAGGAGGATTACATTAACCCGGTGCGCTATCTGGGGACGAAGCATATCCATCCGACTATGGAAAACGCATCGGTGATCGCTCCGTTTTTCCAGGATCTGTCTGCTGAGACAGTGGAAAGAGCGCTGAAATCCATGATTTTTTACCACAAGCTTCTTCTGGCTCCGGGCAGCCTGAAGCGCCGGGTGCTTTTTACCGGTATGAAGCTGGCGGGGCAGTATGATTCCATGCATGGCATGGTGATGAGTCTGGAACCAAATCCGGCGTGCAGAGAATACTGCCAGTTATTGAAGCGTCTGTATGCAGGGGCGGTTCCGCTGGCGGCCAGCCTGATTATTCATTATCAGAAAACGCTGTTTGAGGGAGCGGAGCTTCCCGGACGGTTCCACGAGACCTTCGGTGCGGGTGAGCACTGGGAAGAGCTTCATCTGTAATCATATCCCGGAAATCGGAAGGGCTTTGGAAAATCAAAGAAAGAGGGACAAACCATGAAATTTAAACTGACATCTCTGGAAAAAAAGTGGGTGTTTTATGACGTGGGAAACTCGGCGTTTACCATGATGGTATCCACGATTTTCCCAATCTATTTTAATTATCTTGCGGGAAATGCCGGTATCTCGGATGTAGATTATCTGGCATACTGGGGATATGCGACTTCCATATGTACGCTGCTGGTCGCGATTCTGGGGCCGACCCTGGGAGCTGTGGCGGACACGAAGAACTTTAAGAAGATTATATTTTCCGTTGCAATGGGAATCGGTGTGTTCGGATGTATCCTGCTGGGATTTCTCTCCTCGTGGCTCTGGTTCCTGGGCGTGTTTGTTATCGCCAAGACGGGATATTCGGCGAGCCTGGTGTTCTACGATGCCATGCTGACGGATGTAACGGAACCGGACCGGATGGATACGGTTTCCTCACACGGTTACGCCTGGGGCTACATCGGCAGCTGCATTCCGTTTATCGCCTGTCTGGGAATCGTTCTCGGGGCGGGAACAATTGGCATCAGCATGCAGACGTCCATGATACTTGCGTTTATTATTACCGCGCTGTGGTGGCTCGGATCTTCCATACCGCTTTTGCGATCCTATAAGCAGAAATATTTTTCCGAGCCGGGGAAACATATCGTGAGCAGCAGTTTCAAACGTCTCGGACATACATTCGTAGAACTGACGAAGGAGAAACACATCTTTGTTTTCCTGCTTGCGTTCTTCTTCTACATTGACGGTGTTTATACGGTAATCGATATGGCGACCGCCTACGGGCAGGCGCTGGGACTTGACAGCACGGGTCTTCTGCTGGCTCTTCTGGTTACGCAGATCGTAGCGTTCCCGTCCGTGCTGATTTTCAGCAGAATTATTAAAAACGTAAGCCCGGAGAAGATCATCACTGTCTGTATCGCGGCATATTTCTGTATCGCTGTCTATGCGTACTGGCTGGATACACAGTTTGATTTCTGGCTTCTTGCCATTCTGGTGGGCATGTTCCAGGGGACGATTCAGGCACTGTCAAGATCATATTTTGCCAAGATTATTCCGGCGGAGAAATCCGGCGAATTCTTCGGAATCTATGATATCTGCGGCAAGGGCGCTTCCGTGATCGGCACTGCGCTTGTATCGTTTTTGAGCCAGGTAACAGGAAGCATTAATATCGGCGTCAGCGCCCTCTCCGTTATGTTTCTGATCGGACTGGCATTATTCCGTTATTCTGCAAAGTTGAATGCTGAAGCGAAAAAAGTATGAAATTAATCTGAAATTCGGAAGAAATGTCTTAATTTCTCTGTCTTCCATGGTATAATTAAATACAGAAAAATTAATCAGAGCGGATACATGTAAAGTATCCGCTTTGCTTTAAAATTAGGAGAACTGCATATGGAAGATTTTGTAAAACTGGAGGACATAACAAAGGTCTACAAGATGGGAGAAGTAGAGATACGTGCCGCCGACCGGATCAGCTTTTCCATCAGCAAAGGCGAGTTCGTTGTGATCGTAGGCCCCAGCGGCGCGGGGAAGACAACGGTACTGAATATTCTGGGCGGAATGGATACGGCGACAAGCGGCACACTCCTTGTGGATGGGGAGAATATTACCGAGTACAACGCGAAGAAGCTTACGGAATACAGGAGAGAGGATATCGGGTTTGTATTTCAGTTTTATAATCTGGTACCGAACCTGACCGCGCTGGAAAATGTAGAACTTGCCCTGCAGATCTGCAGGGATCCGCTGGATGCGAAGGAAGTGCTCGAGGAAGTGGGGCTGGGTGACCGGCTGGGCAATTTCCCGGCACAGCTCTCAGGAGGCGAACAGCAGAGGGTCTCCATTGCCCGGGCTCTGGCGAAGAATCCCAAGCTTCTGCTCTGCGATGAACCGACCGGAGCTCTGGATTACAACACGGGAAAATCGATCCTCAAACTTCTTCAGAATATGTGCCGCCAGAGGGGGATGACCGTGATTGTCATTACCCATAACCAGGCACTGGCGCCCATGGCGGACCGGCTCATACATATCAAGAACGGACAGGTGTCCGGAATGGAGATTAACGAATCTCCGGTATCGATCGATGAAATAGAATGGTAGGGAAATACAGATGAGAAAAAAGGCGTTGAGAAAAGACTTTTATATGGAGATCCGCCGAAGTCTCGGGCGTTTTCTGTCCATCTTCTTTATCGTTGCGATCGGATGCGCATTCTTCTCCGGAATTCGTGCGTCGGAACCGGATATGCGCTATTCCGGGGATGCCTACTTTGACAGCAGGAACCTGATGGATATTGAGGTAATCAGCACCATGGGACTGACGGATGACGATATCGCGGCGATCGAGGATGTGGACGGCATCGAGCATGCAGAGGGCGGATATTCTGTGGACGTGCTCTGTTCGGAAGGAGACAATCAGGTGGCGGTACACGTTATGTCTCTTCTTCCGTCCATGAATCAGGTTCAGCTGGAAGAAGGCCGGCTGCCGGAGGTTGCGGACGAGTGCGCGGTAGATGCGGACTATCTGGCGGAGAGCAGCCTGGAGATCGGAGATACGATTACCTTTACAAGCGGAACGGATGATGAGATCACGGATACGCTTGGTACGGATACATTTACCATTACGGGAACCGTCAGCAGTCCGGCCTATATCTCTTTTCAGAGAGGAAGCACAACGATTGGAAACGGAAGCCTGGCAGCGTTTATCTGCGTTCCGGAGGACAGTTTCGTGCTGGATGTGTACACGGAGATCTATGCGCAGGTTGCGGGAGCGAAGGATCTGACGGCGTTTACGGATGCTTATGATGACCGGGTTGCGGAAGTGATGGATCGTGTGGAGGAGATTAAGGACGAGCGGGAACAGGCGCGCTATCAGGAAGTTCAGGACGAAGCGGATGAAGAACTGACAGATGCCAGACAGCAGGTAGAAGACGCAAAGACTGAGCTGGAGGAAGGCCGTGCCGAAGCAGACGCTGAGCTCGCGGACGCCAGACAGCAGCTGGAGGACGCACAGGCGGAAGTGGACAGCGGACGAAGCGAGATCGAATCGTCAAAATCCCGGCTGGAATCTTCCAGGCAGCAGCTCATTGACAGCCAGGCGCAGGTAGATCAGGGAACGCAGGAACTGAACGCGAATATTGAGACTTTGAACAGTCAGATTGATCAGCTGAACGCGGCGAAAGAACAGTACAATTCACTTGCTGCCAGTGGTAAGACCGATGATATTACGATAGCGACACTGAATGCTCTTTATACGGAGATTCAGAACGGAGAGTCGGCGGTTGCACAGGCGCAGGCGCAGATCGATTCGGCGAAGGCGGAGCTGGAGTCCGGACAGGCGCGGATCAACAGCGGCTGGGATCAGATCGCTTCCGGAGAACAGCAGATCGCGGACGCGGAGGCAGAGCTTGCGGATGCGGAGCAGGAGATCGCGGACGGCTGGGACGAATATTATGAAGGCGAAGCGGAAGCCCAGGCGGAGATTGCCGACGGGGAGAAGCAGATCGCGGACGCGGAAAAAGAACTTGCCGACGCGGAAGAAGAGATCAATAATCTGGAAGAGCCTGTATGGTATATATATGACAGGTCTAATCTGGCGGAATATACAGGATATGGCGAGAATGCGGACCGTATGCGGGCGATCGGCGAAGTGTTCCCGGTGATTTTCTTCCTTGTGGCTGCCCTGATCAGTCTGACAACCATGACGCGAATGGTGGAAGAGCAGAGAACCCTCATCGGAACGCTGAAAGCTCTCGGATATGAGCGGCATTCCATCGCCGCGAAATATCTGGGATATGCGCTTCTGGCTACGGTGGCGGGAAGTGTTCTGGGAATTCTTTTCGGAGAAAAAGTGTTCCCGTATATCATTATCAAAGCCTATGGAATCATGTACCGGCATATGCATGAGATCCGACTTCCCTATAACTGGATGTACGGCCTGGGGGCTGCTGCCGCATCCCTTGCATGTACATTGATAGCCACATTCATGTCCTGCTTCGGCGCCTTGAAGGAGCAGGCCGCGGAACTGATGCGTCCGCCCGCGCCGAAACAGGGACAGAGAGTTCTCCTGGAGCGTGTGCCGTTTATCTGGAAACGGCTGAACTTCTCCTGGAAGGCAAGTGTCCGTAATCTGGTGCGCTATAAGAAACGTCTGTTTATGACTGTATTTGGAATCGGCGGCTGTATGGCGCTGATGCTGGTCGGTTTCGGTCTGAAAGATTCGATCTTCGCGATCGTGGATATTCAGTATGATCAGATTCAGCTGTATGACGGAAATATTATTCTGACTGATGACGCTGACGATGAGGAAAAGGCCGCCATCCTGACAGAACTTGAAAATGACAGTATCGTGTCCGGCGCGGCGGAAGGCATGCTGACCCAGATCTCGGTAGGCAACGGCAGTGAATGGCACGATGTCTATCTGGATGTACCGAAAGATGTGGATGAGTTTTCAGATTTCGT
The DNA here is from genome assembly GCA_944375755.1 of uncultured Mediterraneibacter sp. GTDB lineage: Bacteria > Bacillota > Clostridia > Lachnospirales > Lachnospiraceae > Mediterraneibacter. Next base: position 7,018 of record CALWBC010000279.1, read on the forward strand.
TGTGCTTAAGGATCGTGTGACAGATGAGAAATATAACCTGACCGATGATGGAGCGGTCCTCACGGAAAAGATGGCCAAAGAACTGGAAGTCGAGCCGGGAGATACGGTTACCATCCGGGATGAGGACAAGGGGGATCTGGAAGTAAAGATCACTGCGGTCTGTGAAAACTACATGGGACATTATCTGTACATGACACCGGGGCTGTATGAAAAAGTATACGGAGAGACACCGTCCTATAACTCTATTATCTACAAGACCGCGGACCGCATTACATCAGAAGCGGAGCGGGTAGGTGAAGAAATGCTGAAACTGCCCGGAAGCTTAAGCGTCAGCTACACGACGGATCTCAAAGAGCAGGTGGACAACATGCTCGGAGCGCTGGATTCCGTAATCGCGGTGCTGATAATCTCCGCGGGAATGCTGGCATTTGTCGTTCTCTATAACCTGAATAACATCAATATCACGGAACGGCAGAGAGAGCTGGCGACGCTGAAGGTGCTCGGTTTTTACAACAGTGAAGTAACCGCCTATGTCTATCGGGAAAATATCGTGCTCACCTTTTTTGGAGTACTCTTCGGCATGATACTGGGCAAGATCCTCCACAGGTTTATCATTGTAACCGTGGAAATCGAGTCCGTTATGTTCGGAAGAAATATTGACGTCAGCAGCTTTGTATACAGCTTCCTGCTGACCGTCCTGTTCTCCTGTCTGGTGAATGGGGTGATGTACTTTAAGCTGAAGAAAATCAATATGGTAGAGTCGCTCAAAAGTGTGGAGTGATGCCTGGGCAATTTATCTTATGGTCGGATGAACGTACGTCTGCAGAAAGATAGCATAACACAAAACCGCTCCGCTCTACTTCGACTGTTGGAATGCATGTAACTCAAAACGAGATCCGTGTGCAAAGGCACACGGATCTCGTTTTTCTAACATGCAGAACCAACGATTCTCAGAACGCTCACGCTTGATGTTTTGCTTTTATGCTATCTTTCCACAGACTGAACGCATCAGGACGGTAAGATCAAATCACCCGGATGTTGCATCCAAACTGTAGCGTTGCCGGAGGGCTGTTCCGAACGGCCCGTGTTGGATGCCAGGCACCTATAATTCTGTCTTTTACATAAGATGAAGGAGTTTCCGGCACTGTACCGTAACACAAAACATTAAGTGAGAGCGTTCTGAGAAGCATTTGTTCTGGATGTTAGTCAGAACAGATGGAGTGCCTTTGCACGAACATCTGACTCTGGCGTTACATCCATTCAAATCTTCGAAGTAGAGCGGAACGGTTTTGCGTTACGGTACAGTGCCGGAAACGGAAATCATCATTATGAAAGATAAATTATAAAAGCATCTCCCCTGCGAGGACAATGACCGGCATGGAGATGACGGACAGTACGGTTGACATGGCGAAGAGCTCGGAGGAGTAGGTGTAATTCTGTTTGTAGCGGATCGCCAGCATGGTTCCGGTGGTAGCGGCAGGGCAGGCGGCGCTGATAAGTGTGGTGATGGATACCATCTGCGGCAGATGCATTGCCATGAGAAGCGGGATTGTACACAGCGGGATCACCAGAAGCTTGACTGCGGATACCAGATACAGGTGAATGTTGCGGAGCATTTTCCGAAGATCTGACTGGGCAACGGAGAAGCCGGCCACCATCATTGCCAGGGGCGTGTTCATGTCAGCGACATAATTCAGTGAATCCATCAGAACCGGCGGAAATTTAAACTGAAGGAAGAAGAGGATGACGGCGGCGATTGTGGCGATAAACATCGGTGAAATGAGCCCTTCCTTCAGGTTTCTGAGAGAGCATTTTTTCTCCATCAGAATAACGCCGTGTGTCCAGGTGAACAGGTTGAATATAACCATGTAGGCGGTCAGGTAAAAGACGCCTGTATCGCCGAGCACACTTCCGATCAGCGGAATGCCGATGAATCCGCAGTTGGAGTACATGGCGTTATAGCGCTCGATGCTGTAGTCCGGGCCGCTTCCCGGACGGATGAGCAGAGTGGAGACGATGATTCCGATAACGTGCGTCAGCACGGCAGCGGCGAAGGAGAGCAGCAGGCCGCGCACCAGCTCGGGATCGTATTCCGCCTGGTAGACGGTGAGGATCAGGCAGGGATTTACTACCATGAGGAGGAGATTGGAAACGGATTTGTTGCCCTCCTGGCTGACCAGACCGATCCGGTAACAGATAAATGCGAGCAGCAAAATAAAGAACATCTTTACAAGCTGCTCAAAAATAAGAATAAACATATTAATAACTCCATTCTTTGAGATTTTAAAAAGGTGCGTATCCGGGCTGTGTTATCTGTGGATTCCGGACTGAAGTTCATCCGCCCAGGACTGGAGGCTGTAAGTGTGTCCGTTAAACAGCTTCAGGATTACGCCGGTTGGGTTGTCTTCATTGGCGAAGGCATTGGCCTCATCCGTATCGACATGCATGGCAAGGGAGTAGGACGGGCTGACACGGACGACCACGTCGGAAAAGATCAGGGAACGCTCGTAGCTTGTTGTGATGACGAACACAATGTCGTTATCCTTTACATGGGCGCGGATGGCGTCCACAGGTGTCATATGGATATGGCGTTTCGCCACGATGACCCCTTTCTGAAGTTCGACTTTCCCCTTCGGACCGATGAGTGTGCAGCCGGGAGTGCCTTCCAGATCACCGGACTGACGGATGACGCTTTTGATTCCAAGTCTTCTGGCGTCCGTTACGGAAATTTCCACCTGGGTCTCCTTACGGCAGGGACCGAGGATCACGACTTTGTCAAATCGTCCTTTCGGACCTACGACAGCGAGACGCTCCCTGCAGGCGTACTGTCCCGGCTGGCTGAGTTCCTTGGCGAACGTGGGACGGGCGCCGGGGCCGAACAGTGTCTCGAAATCCTCCTGTGTAATATGAATGTGCCGCGCCGATGTCTCGATCGGTATTTTTAAACTCATGGCTGAATTCCTCCCTTATCTTATTAGATTTTAGCAGAATAAAGTGCTGTTTTCAATAATCACTTGCCTGTGTAAAACTGCAAAAAAATATGTAAAAATGCAGAAAAACAGCGAAATGTAAAAATAAAGTCAACAAAAGGTAAAAAATAAATTAAATTTATGTAAAATATGCGTTGACACAACATAAACCGGCATGCTAACTTAAAAATAGCGTGTCGATACATGCTGAAAATCGTAAATACGATCACTCGTAAAGGAGAAGAGAAAATGGGAATAACGGATATACTCTCTTTGTTTGGCGGACTTGCCCTGTTCCTGTATGGAATGCAGATGATGAGTACGGGGCTTGAGGCCGCGGCAGGTAACAAGATGAAGTCGATTCTTGAGAAGCTGACGTCCAACCGGTTTAAAGGAGTACTGGTCGGTGCCGGTATCACGGCGGTCATTCAGTCTTCCTCCGCTACTACGGTTATGGTGGTTGGTTTCGTAAACTCCGGGCTGATGACACTGAAGCAGGCGGTCTGGATTATTATGGGAGCCAACATCGGTACAACGATTACCGGTCAGCTGATTGCTCTTGATATCGGAGCGGTCGCGCCTCTGTTTGCGATTATCGGCGTGGGCGCGATTATGTTTGTGAAAAATGAAAAGGTACATCACATCAGCAGCATCATAGCAGGACTTGGTATCCTGTTTATGGGTATGGATATGATGGGAACGGCCATGGAACCGCTGCAGCAGTCCGAGGCGTTTATCAACCTGATGACACAGTTCAGCAACCCGCTGATCGGAATCCTGGTGGGCGCTGTGTTCACCGCGATCATTCAGTCATCTTCCGCGTCTGTCGGCATTCTGCAGGCACTTGCAGCTACGGGCATGATCCCGCTGTCCAGCGCGGTGTATGTGCTGTTCGGACAGAATATCGGAACCTGTATTACGGCGGTTCTGGCATCCATCGGAATGAAGGTCAATGCGAAGAGAACTACGATCATCCATCTGATGTTCAACATTATAGGAACGATTATCTTTACAACTATCTGTGTTGCCACACCGGCCTATGTGCACTGGGTTGAGTCGCTGACTCCGGGAGATCCGGTGGCGCAGATCGCGAATGCGCACACGATCTTTAATATCGTGACAACGCTTATTCTTCTGCCCTTCGGTACATACATGGCAAAAGCGGCGGAGAAGATCCTGCCTGACAGCAAGAAGGAGGACGATGAGGAACTGCGTCTGAAATACATCCGTCCATTTGAGTCTTCCTATTCCATCGGTAACAGCGCCGTAGCTGTTTCCCAGGTGAAAGAGGAAGTCGGCCGGATGCTGGACATGGTAGCAAAAAATATCTCGGATGCTTTTGATACACTGATTCAGTATAATGAGAAATCGCGGAAAAAAGTGGATGAGCGGGAAGAATATATTGACTATCTGAATAAAGGGATATCCGAATATATTGTTTCGCTGATGGCAACAGAGATGAACTCGGCGGATTCCAGAAAGATTAACGGCTATTACGCGATTATCAGCAATCTGGAGCGGATCGGCGACCATGCCACCAATCTCGCGGAGTATGCGGATGACATGAAGAAATGGGAGCTGAAGTTCTCTGACAATGTGGTGGAAGAGCTGGGCGAGATGAAGAAGCAGTGCCTGCTCTCCCTTGAGAATGTAAAAAGTATTGAGACAGAGGATCCCGGACGCGTGCTGGATCAGGCCGTAGCTCTGGAGCAGAAGACAGACGACATGCGCGATAAATACTTTAAGAAGCAGATGCAGAGACTGAAAAAAGGAAAGTGCAAACCGCAGAGCGGAATCGTATTTTCCGAAGTTCTCACAGATTTTGAGAGAATGGGAGATCATGTTCTCAACATTGCTCAGCAGTATCAGGAAATGCGCTGATCTGTCTGGATAAGCTTAAATTATCGGGGCTGCCTGCGGAAAGCAGAGAAAAACTCAATAAAATTTTCAATTGAATAAACGGAGCTGGATATCAGTCGGCGCTCTGCCTGACTGAAACACGTATAAATTCCTCTGTTTTACAGATACTACATTTAATGACAGAAAAAGAGAAGTTATGTAGAGATTTGTAAAACGGAGGATTTTTATATGAAAGCGACAGGAATTGTAAGAAGGATCGACGACCTGGGGCGTGTCGTTATCCCCAAGGAAATCAGAAGGACGCTCCGGATCCGGGAGGGGGATCCTCTGGAAATATTTACGGACCGGGAGGGCGAGGTCATTCTGAAGAAATATTCCCCTATCGGCGAGCTGGGAACTCTGGCGAAACTGTACGCGGAAAGTCTGTCCCAGACACTGGGCTGTACGGTTTGCATCACGGATACGGATCAGGTCGTGGCGGCGTCCGGAAGCGGAAAGAAGGATCTGCAGGATCAGTTTATCGGCAAGGAACTGGAACATGTCCTGAAGGAGAGGGGGCAGGTGCTGGCTGTGAACGGTGAGAACGCGTATATCAAAGTTACGCCGGATATGAAGGAGTTCCGGGATGAGGCTATCTGTCCCATTATCTGCGAAGGAGATGTGATCGGCTCCGTAGTGCTTCTGAACAAAGACGCGAAAAAGAAATTCGGCGAGGTGGAACAGAGAGTGGCGTACAGCGCGGCTGATTTTCTGGGAAGGCAGATGGGATAGCGGGAAACTCTCTGTCATAAAACTTTCTGTCCGGACATATGATGTACCATTAGGACAAAGACTGGCAAATATGTCTGGATACGGGAGGGAAAGCTGATGGAGAAAAAGACTGGCACGCGCGAAGGGATTGAGAGGAAGATATTCTGGATGGTCAGAGCGCTTTTGTGCGCCTATGTGGTGACCGGAATTCTGCTTCTTGTTCTGACGCTTCTGCTGTATAAGCTGGGGCTGAGCGAGGAAAACGTCAATGCGGGAATCATTCTGATCTATGTTATCTCAACGTTTGCGGGAGGATTTGTAATCGGAAAATACACGAAGGTCAGAAAGTTTATATGGGGGCTTCTGACGGGAATTCTGTATTTTGTGCTGCTTCTTCTGATTACGCTGGGAGTCTATCACTCACTTCAGGGAGAAACGGTTCATCTTGTGACGGCCTTTCTGCTCTGCGCGGGAGGCGGAATGCTGGGAGGAATGATATCATAAAAAAGACTTTAAAAACCTCTGAGCCTGTGTTATAATGTTACGAGCAAAATGTTGCAGAAGATTGATTAGGAGGAGAGAACATGGAACACATCAAAACATTAAATACACAGACATTAAACAATACAGTGAAAAAAGGCGGATGCGGTGAGTGCCAGACTTCATGCCAGTCTGCATGTAAAACATCCTGTACAGTAGGAAATCAGACCTGCGAAAACAGGAAGTAAGACCCATATCGCAGTCACAAGAGAACAAGGGGGAAAGGCAGCGGTCATAAAAGGCCGCTGCCTTATGCGTGTTTTCGGAAAGATGTTATGACAGCGGAAATTTCGCTGAATTTTGCGAAGAATCCGCATGGCGGGTTCTGACAGAATAAGAGAAAGAGAGGTACTCATGTGATACATCTGTATCAGAACAACGGATATAATATCGTCCTGGACGTTAACAGCGGCGCTGTTCACGTGGTGGACAAGGCTGCTTATGATGTGATCGGCGCTCTGGAAAAACAGAATGAATTCCATACTGCCGAGACGCTGAAAAGCCCGGAGACTGTGGAATATCTTAATTCCGAGCTGGGAGAACAGTATTCTCAGCAGGATATCAGGGATATTCTTGACGCGGTCATCACTCTGACAGAAGAGGGCAGACTGTTTACAAGAGATGTCTATGAAGACTTTATTGATGAAGTGAAGCAGAGGAAGACCGTAGTGAAGGCGCTCTGTCTCCATATCGCTCACGACTGTAACCTGGCGTGCAGATACTGCTTCGCGGAAGAGGGAGAATACCACGGCCGCCGCGCGCTGATGTCTTATGAGGTTGGGAAAAAAGCGCTTGATT
>CALWBC010000280.1 GCA_944375755.1 uncultured Mediterraneibacter sp.
ATGAGAATCCTTCGTTCTGAATGTTAAAGACCGTAAAATGAGAGTGCCTCTGCACGACCATTTTGCGGTCTTGTTACATTCATTCGAAGAGTCGAAGGAGTGGGCTCAGCATGGCGATGCAGCCTCCTGTTTTTGAACGTCAGCTGCTGGGAATACTTATCTTATCTAATTTTTGTTTCGATCAGAAAACTTCCCGTTGATCAGCTAAATAACTGTTGACTTTGTAATTTTCCGGTGCTATAAAGTATTTAGAAATATTTCTAAATAGTTTCCCTGAAAGGAAGTGGCTGATTGGCTTTTGCAGAAACATTTAAAGCACTGTCGGACCCGGTTCGGAGAAGGATTCTGGAACTGTTAAAGGACGGGAAACTCTCCGCCGGTGAGATTGCCGGGCATTTTGACATGACCCAGGCAACTGTCTCCTACCACCTGAAAATCCTGAAGAAAGCGGATCTGGTGCGCGAGACGCGGGAAAAGAATTTTATCTTTTATGAACTGAATCTGACTGTCGTGGAAGAGATCATGGTATGGCTGTCAGATCTGAAAGGAGATGCTTCACAATGAAAGAATATAAAAAAATATTTATCATCACGACACTGATCACTCTGCTGCCCATCGTGGCGGGGCTGATTCTCTGGAACCGTCTTCCGGATCAGATCGCAACCCACTGGGGTATGGACGGCCAGGCAAACGGCTGGTCGAGCAAGACTTTCGCCGTACTGGGGATGCCCGTTCTGCTGACAGTCATCCATGTGATTACATGCGCGGTTACTCTCAATGACCCGAAGCGGAAGAATATCCACCGAAAGCCGCTGATGCTGATCTTCTGGATCATTCCGGTTCTGTCTCTTGTGATAAACGGCATTACTTATCTGACGGCGCTGGGAAATGAGATGAATGTAACGGTAATTGTTTTCGTGCTGATCGGCATTCTTTTTATCGCGCTGGGCAACTATCTGCCGAAGCTCCAGCAGAACTATACCGTGGGAATCAAGCTGCCGTGGACGCTCAACAGTCAGGAGAACTGGACGCGTACCCACCGGCTTGGCGGAAAGCTCTTTATCCTGAGTGGATTTCTGCTGATCATATGCGGATTTCTCGGCAATGTGACTGACGCCGGCACATTTTTCGGTGTTTCCATCACTGTGATCCTGATTCTGTGCGCGGTCATTCCTGCCATCTATTCATTCTGGCTGTTTCGCAGGGGAGTATAAAACTCCCCTGTTTTTTGTTATGAATCATCTTGTCATGTCGTGAACCATCTCCTCCGGATCCGCTGCTTCCGCCGGCAGCCGCTGCAGTCTCGCACCCAGACGGCTTAAAAGCTCGTTTGTAATGGTATCCGACCATGCGGCGACCCGGGCGGCGGACAGCTTCTCCGCTCCGGAGCTTCCGATCAGCACCACCTCATCTCCCGGAACCGCTTCCGGGATCTCCGTCACATCCAGGAACATCTGATCCATGCAGATCCGCCCGATTATGGGAGCTTTTTTCCCTCTTACCAGTGCATATCCCCGGTTGGACAGACAGCGGGGAATCCCGTCCGCATACCCCACGGAAATCACCGCGGTTTTCATCTCACGCTTTGCCGTGAATGTAAGCCCGTATCCCAGCGCCTCTCCAGTGTGGAGTCCGTGCACGCATTCAATCCTGGTTTTCAGGGAAAGAACCGGTTTTAAATCTGCGGCGCACCGCACGGAATCCCCGGAACTGCTGAGCACTCCGTAGAGAGCGATCCCCGGGCGGGCATAATCATAATGCAGCTCCGGGTAGTTCAGGATCCCATAGCTTCCCTGAAGATGGGTTTTGAATCCGGAGATGCCCGCAAGATGAAGCGCACGGATAAGCGTATCGTATTTCCGGATCTGCTCTTTTGTAAATGCCGTCTCTTCCTCTGTGGTTCCGTCGGATACACACAGATGTGAGAATACGCCTCTGATATCCAGGCTGCTCAGGCTCCACATCTCCAGAATCTTTTCCACGTCAGTGCTCCGCTCCCCCAGCCGGTGCATTCCTGTATCCACACCGACATGCGCTTTCATCCGGCAGCGCCTCCTGCCTCCGAAATCATTCAGAACCTCTGCGTACTCCAGATCAACCACCGTCTGGGTCAGATCGTATTCCTGAACTGCGGCGAACAGAGCCGGGTGCGTATACCCGAGGATCAGGATCTGTCCCCGGATTCCTTCTTTTCTTAATTTGATTCCCTCTTCCACCGAAGCGACACAGAAGTTGTGTACCCCTGTTTTCTGCAGCGCCCGACAGACAGGGCCTGCCCCGTGTCCGTAGGCATCAGCCTTTACCGCGGGCATCAGCTCGCATCCCGGCGGCAGTATTGCCTGAAACTGCGCGACATTGTGGTTCAGATGATTCAGATCAAGTTCCAGCCACGCGCGTCCTTTTCCATACATGTATTTTCCACCTTTCTGTCCTGTCATTCCATCTGATCCGCTGTATTTCACGAATCGTCACGAATCGCCCCGTCTGCCTGCGATTCCCCGTTCAGCCGTCTCCCGCGCCCTCTGAAGCGCAAGGGAAAGAGCCAGTGTGGCAGCACATACTGCCACGAATTCAATCAGCGTGTTGTCCACCAGCCATTTCGTCGTATGTGTCACTTCCGCAGCGCCGCGAAGCGCCACAATCACCGCGGGATGAAGGACATAGACCAGCAGGGAACAGTCCCTTGCCCATGCCGGCGCTCTGCCCCGCACATCCAGAAGGAGCCGGAACAAAAAGAACATGACAAAGGGCAGCGCAAAATACAT
>CALWBC010000281.1 GCA_944375755.1 uncultured Mediterraneibacter sp.
GATGAGGACGATGATGAATATTACGATGATGAACCGAGATTCCGCGCAATGCGTATTATCCTCGGCATCCTCTCCGTTGCAGGATTCGCGTTCTTTATCTACCGAGGATTTATGACAGGACTTACAAGCACGGCAAACGAAACCGGCACTACTACCGGCATTACTTATATTGTTGTTGCGCTCTGCCTGCTGGTAGCCGCTCTTCTGTATTTTATTATGAATTCAAAAGCTACTGTATTCGCGTTCCTTCTGCCCATGGTATTCTATCTGGGCGGCGGAGTGTTCGCGTTCCTCCAGAGAGGCGATGACCTGCAGCTTCTCATCGCAGCTGTTGCCGGCGGTGTACTTGCGGTGATCTCTCTGATTCTTGCCATCGCTTCCAGAGGCGGCGGTGATGAGGACGACGATTACGACGATGCTTTTGAGGACGACTACGCAGATGATGATTATGATGACTGATTCCTGACCGGAAGCGGATTTTCCGGCAACAGGTCAGAATTCATACAGACGCTTTTCATATCTGGCAACACACTCCGGTCGGAACAGCTGTTCCGGCCGGAGTTTTTGTAACCACTTTTTCTCCCGTTCATATAGTAGTAAGGAATGACAGCTTATTAAGCGGGAGGATTATTATGAAAAAACGTTTTCTTGCAATTTTTACCGCCGCTTTGCTGGGCGTTGCCGCACTGACGGGATGCTCCGGCGGCAAAGATACGGCTGAACAGACATCAGCCGGCGCAGATCAGACAGACAAAGAACCCGAAGAAAAAGAGCTTACACCGGTCACTCTGAACGAAGTAGCGCACTCCATCTTCTATGCTCCCATGTACGTGGCGATTGAAGAGGGATATTTTGAAGATGAAGGAATTGACCTTGATCTGGTCTGCGGATTCGGCGCGGATAAGACTATGACCGCTGTGATCTCAGGCGAAGCGGATATCGGATTTATGGGGTCAGAAGCTTCTATCTATACGTATGCGGAAGGAGCATCCGACTATGTGGTCAACTTTGCCCAGCTCACACAGAGAGCCGGGAACTTTCTCGTAGCACGGGAAGAAATGCCGGACTTCACCTGGGATGACCTGAAAGGACACCTTATACTCGGAGGTCGTAAAGGCGGAATGCCTGAAATGGTATTTGAATATATTCTGAAACAGAACGGCATTGATCCGGAAACAGATCTGGACATTAACCAGAGCATTGATTTCGGCTCCACTGCTGCCGCTTTCGCGGAAGGTCAGGGAGATTTCACGGTAGAGTTCGAACCCGGCGCCACTTCTCTGGAATCTGAAGGAAAAGGGTATGTTGTCGCCTCTCTGGGCGAGGACAGCGGATATGTTCCCTATACCGCGTTCAGCGCAAAACAGAGCTTCATAGACGAGCATCCGGATCTTATTCAGGGATTCACAAACGCTCTGCAGAAAGGCATGGACTATGTGCAGGCCCACACCCCTGAGGAGATCGCCGCGGTGATCGAGCCGCAGTTCCCCGAAACTGATCTTGAGACAATCACAACCATTGTTACACGCTATTACGAACAGGATACGTGGAAGAGCAATCTGATCTTTGAAGAAAGCAGTTTCGACCTGCTTCAGGACATTCTTGAAAGCGCCGGTGAACTGGCGGAACGGGTTCCCTACGAGGATCTTGTCACCACCGAATATGCCGCCATCGCCGCACAGTAGTATCATGCAGGCATTCGCGGCCGAGCTGCTGTGACAGTCCGCGGACGGACCGCTGCCGTATTGTCGGCTCCGCCATGCAATGCTATAATAGGCAGAGGATCCTTTTTTCAAAGCAGGATCCTCTGCCTGAATGATATTTCTTTCATTATTTCAGGACAGATTTCAGAACAGAAAGGACTTTACAGACATATGATTGATAAAAAACTGATTCCATATGGAGGGCTGAAGAAGGAACCTTTTTCCGGCAGCCATAACGGCATGCGCTATTTCTTTCAGGGAGATGACGGGAAGAACAGCACCACATTTACCGTTTACATATACCCGGAACCCTGGTGTTTCGAACAGACGCCGGATGACCAGAAGGAAAGCGCCTCTTTCCCTCTGTCGGACGAGGGCATGGATCAGGCCGTGGCATGGCTTTTTGAGCGCTATGAAGCCGAACACGACCGGTGGACTTTCGCTCTTCAGGACATGATGCACACGGTAAAAAAGAGTTCTCCCTCAGTTTAGTTTCTTTTTATAATCTTTAAACTTTCTTATGGATATCGTAACAGCAGATTCACAATTACCTGCTATTCTTAAACCATAAATTCATGAAGGCAATGGCTGTATATAAAGATGTTATGTATGGCCATTGCACTTCGCCTAAAGTATCCGAATCATTTATCTGTCCGTATTTACGGCAGATTCCGTTATATTCCCGGCTTCCCTGCCGTGGAATATTTTTTTGAGGTCGATTTTAACAATATAGTAATACATGGCGAGCAGAAGAAGAGACGCCAGCACCCATGCTGCCGGACTTGCAAGGCACACGCCCAGATAGCTTCTGTGTGCCGCCGCGATTACCGCGACCACTCCTCTTCCGACCAGCTCCGCAACTCCCGCCATCATGGGCAGAAGACCATATCCAAGCCCCTGAATTCCATTCCTGTAAATATTGACGACTGCCAGCGGGATAAAGAAGACTCCGATACATTTCAGATAAAGATCTACCGAATTCATAATCAGATCCACATCTTCCGATACGAAGAGGTAACTCATGTATTTTCCCACAGTCATCACAAAAGCCGCCGCGATAAACGCATAGATGATCCCGATGATCGTTGACGCCTTAAAGCCCTGACGGATCCGCTTCACGTTTCCGGCCCCCATATTCTGAGCTCCGTAAGTGGCCATCGTTGTTCCCTGAGCCACATACGCCTGGGTCACCACCTGCTCAATCTTGCCGGCAGCGGTAAAAGCCGCCACCTGAGTCGATCCCAGGATATTTACGGAGGACTGCACCATCATGGTTCCGATGGCTGTAATCGAATACTGCAGCGCCATAGGGATGCCGATACGGATCTGCGTCCACAGAAGTCTTCCTTCCGGGCGCCAGTCATCCCCTGTCATATGGAGCATGGGCACTTTCTTCACTATATAGATAAAGCAGAGAACCCCGGATACGCCCTGGGAGATAACCGTCGCCACAGCGGCTCCCGCCGCTCCCATGTGGAACACGATGATCAGCACCAGATCCAGCACAACATTCAGAGCAGCGGACAGAATCAGAAAGTAAAGCGGAACTTTACTGTTCCCCAATGCCCTCAGGATACTCGCCAGAAGATTATAAAGCATCTGGGCGAGGATACCGCCGCTGACAATCATGATATACGCATAGGCATCCGCAAAGATATCCTCCGGGGTGTTCATCACCTCCAGCCAGGGATGCATAAACAGCATAAAGGCGGCCGTCAGAATGATCCCCACGATCAGGGACAGAATAGATGCACCCGCCACGGTCCGGCGCATGGCACGCATATCCCCTGCGCCGAACTTCTGTGCCGTAAGCACGGTAAATCCGGCCGTCATTCCGACTACAAACCCGTAGATCAGAAACATAATTGTTCCCGTGCTCCCTACAGCCGCCAGCGCTTTTGTCCCCACGAACTTTCCGACGATCACAGCGTCAGCCATATTATAAAACTGCTGGAACACATTTCCGATAAAGATAGGAAAAGTAAAATTAAGAATCATCCTCATGGGATTTCCGGTTGTCATATCCTGCTGTACTGCTTTCATTTCCAAGGCTCCTTTTCTTATTTTCCGAATCGCCATTTTATACCAGAAGCCCGTGCTTGTAAATACTGTTTTTACAATTTTACCGAAATTTAAAAAAGATGCTGTTCTCTCATTTCAGAAACAGCATCTTCTCCTCTTCTAATCCCAGATAATCCGGCATCCCCCGTGTCTCCAGCAGAGCCATGTTCTCCCGCTGCACGAACCAGCAGATCGCCTCATTGTCTTTCCTTCCTCTGATATAGTAGTTCCGCTCAAAGGGCAGTTCCGCCTGTTCCACGATCTCTGCGCGCAGCCGGTTTTCCCCGGCTTTCTTTCCCCAGAGCGGGACAAAATCATGGGCCCGGTATCCGATCCACTTTGCATATTCCGGAATCTCCCCTTCCACATGAAGATCCACACCCCAGTCCAGGGCTGCTCCGCGGTGACTGTCAATCCTCTGCAGCCGGGAGAAGTTCTTGCAGCCGGTAAGTCTGGCAGCCTCCCTGCTGACCGGATTGGCAAATATTTCTTTCGTCTTTCCGAAAACAGCGATCCGGCCCCTGTCAATCACTGCCAGATCCTCGCAGAAACGGTAAACCTCATCCCGGTTATGGGATACAAGAATCACAATCCCCGGATAATCCTGCAGCATCTCCGACATTTCTCGCTGAAGCCGGTCCTTCAGATACATGTCAAGAGCAGAAAAAGGTTCGTCCAGAAGTATCATATCCGGCTCATATGCCATGATTCTCGCAAGCGCCAACCTCTGCTGCTGTCCTCCGGAGAGCTGACCCGGGAGATGCTTTTCCAGCCCCTGAAGGCTGAATTTGCGGATCATTTCCCGCACCCGCTTCTCCTTCTCCGCCCTCTTTCCTTTCAGCCCTGCCGCAATGTTCTGTCCCACCGTCATTGTCGGAAACAGGGCGTAATTCTGAAACAGATACCCCACATTTCTCTTCTGGGGTCTCAGATTGACTTTTGACTTCCTGTCAAAGAGCACTCTTCCGTCGATCTCTATATGCCCGTCATCCGGGAGCTCAATTCCCGCAATGCTTTTAAGGGTCATGCTCTTCCCGCAGCCGGACGCCCCCAGGATTCCGATCCGCCGGGACTCGCTGCTGAACCTGATATCCAGCCGGAAATCGCCCAGCTGCCGGGAAATCTCTACTCTGACCGACATACGCTACCACCTCCTGATATGTTTCATCTTTCGGCCGGATATCACGTTCATCAGGATAATGATCACCAGCGCGATCAGAATAACAATCGCCACCCAGATACCGGCTGTCAGGTAATCGCCGTCCTGGATGACCATGGCAATTTTCTGGGAAATGGTTCCCGTCTTTCCCGGGATATTCCCTGCAAGCATGGAAGTTGCCCCGTATTCACCAAGAGCTCTGGCAAATGTCAGAATCGTACCGGAAGCGATTCCCGGTCCCGCAGTAGGTACCACGATCTTCCAGAAAATTTTGACCTCCGACATTCCCAGCGTCCTGCCCGCATAGATCAGATTCACATCGATCTGTTCCATTGCAGCTCTGGCATTCCGATACATGAGCGGAAATGCGATCACAGTCGCCGCAATCACACAGCCCAGCCAGGTCTGAACCACCTTGAATCCGAATTCACTGAACAGAAATTCCCCCAGCGGCCTTCTCCTGCTGAAGAGCAGAAGAAGGAAAAAGCCTGCCACCGTGGGAGGAAGGACCATCGGAAGTGTCAGGATGCCATCGATCACCGCCTTCTTTCCCGGAGAAGCCTTCACCACTTTGCGGGCGGCGAAAATACCAAGAAAAAAGGAAATAACCGTGGCCACAATCCCGGTCTTTAACGATATGAACAGCGGACTCCAGTCCAGATCCTGTAAAATACGCATCACTTCATCCATATTGTCTCCTTCGGCCGCCACCTTACGGCCTGTATTTTTATGTCACAGTTCCGTCATGCGGCAGAACCGCGTCAGACAGTTATCACTCTACATTCGTATCAAAATAATAGGAATCAAATACCGCTTTCGCCTCGTCTGACAGCACAAACGCCAGGAAATCATCCGCCGCAGCATTCTGCGTGCTGTCAGCCTCCTCATTTACCACGCGGGCAATCGGGTAGATTACATCACCGGTCAGATCATAGCTTACGGTCTGAAGAATGTCAATATCGTCCTCATAGCCATATGCATCCGAATAGTATGTTGTCCCCACTTCACAGGAACCTTCCGTAACCGCCATAAGCACCTTGCTTACATTGTCCTGCTCGCTGATCTCAACACCGCCCAGAGCCTCAGAGATCTCCTCTGTTGTGATTGTCGCTGGATCATCCGTTTCCGGAAGAATTCCAAGGTTAATCAGTGCCTGTCTTGTATATTTTCCAACCGGCACACTGCCGCCTGCAAGCGCAATGCTCTCCGCATCGCCCAGATTCTCAAGCCCTGTCACTTTTGTTCCGCTGTCTTTTAAAGTAATAACTACAACCTGATTATTAACAACATTTGCTCTGGTTCCCTCTGCCATAAGCCCGTCCGCTTCCAGATCATCCATCTGTTTCTGAGCCGCAGAGAAGAAAATATCGCACTCATATCCTTCTTCAATCTGTGTCAGCAGAGTTCCCGAACTATCCGCATTGTATGTAATCTTCACATTCGGATGATCCTCATTGTACATCTCCGCCAGTTCCGTCATTACCGTATTCAGACTGGCCGCGATAAACACCTGAATCTCCGTCTCTTCCTCTCCTGCCGCGTCGTCGGATTCACCATCATCCGCTGCTTCCGCGGACGCATCATCCGCCGTGTCGGAAGCCTCACTGCTGCCTTCCGAGCATCCTGCCATGGAGAAAATCACAGCTGCAGCCATTAATACTGATAAAATTCTTTTTTTCATATTCATCCTCCCGATTTCCGTCCTTCTATAAAAAGTATAACCGATTGCTTTTTAAAAAACAATCGGTTATTCGTGATTTCATCTCAGATTTTATCAGTCTTCTTTTCTGTTTTTCTCAGTTTCTTTCCTCGAAAATCTCCTGATACCTTCCCATGGCAAACTCCGCCACTTCCCGCTCCAGCCGCTCATACCGCTCCATCAGGATCCGCCCTTCCGGGCTGACCTGCGCGGTTCCGCCTGTTTTTCCTCCGGGACTTCGCAGAACAATACGGCACCCGGCTTCCTCCTCTGCCGTCCGGATCAAAGCCCGCCCCTTACTGTAGGACATCCCGGTTTTCTCACAGGCTTCCCGGACATTTCCGAGCAGCTCGATCTGTTTCAGAAGAACCATCATTCCCGGTCCGAAAAAAGCCGTATTCTTTACAAGCTGTACCTTTACCCTTGGATACACCCGTAGAGGCATGTCATTTACCGCATCTTCCTCGAAACGATCCTCTTTCCGGGCACGTACAAGAACACCTTCATCCTCCACAGGAAGAAGAACGATCTCTGCCCCTGACTCATCAAGCGCCCCCTTCAGTCCCCGGTCGCCTCTGTATTCCGCAATCCCGTCGATCAGCGAGGCATCGATCAGAACCGGATGTCCTTTTCTGCCTTCATACACCGGAATCACTACCGGCGCGTCCTGCGCCGCCATCTCCCGGACCGTCTTCTCATCAAACAGCGGCACATCTGCCGGACAGAAGAAGAGACGCCGGCACTTTTGCCTCAGATACTGAAACCCTGTCAACGCAAAGTCCATCATCTGTTCCTGTTCATAATTTTCACTTCGCAGGAACACGATCCCCAGCTTTGCCAGACTTTTTTCCGTCTCCTCCGCCTGATAGCCGGTTATCACCGCTATGTCATCCACTCCGGCTCTGCGGAACGTTCCGATCATCCTTCGGATCATGCTGTCCGCGTCCGTATGTCTGAGTTTTTCATAGGCCCGAAACCCGCCGGGAATCCCGGCGGCTGCAATTACCGCCCCGAGTCTCATGTATCACTTCACCGCTTTCTGCTTTTTCGAATAATATGTGTTCTCCATCGGAAGCTTTGTCCGAAGCACGTGATCCATGGCATAATACGCCCCCTGTGCCGCCGGCGCGGTCGGAATCGTCGCGATCTCTCCGATTCCCTTTGCCCCGTAGGCGAACGGAAGCAGTTCTTCCTTTTCCACATAGATGGCATGAATATCCGGAATCTGCGTTGAACGCATCAGTCCCAGAGTTCCGTATTTCGCCCGGGGCACGGAATCCTTCAGTGGGAAATCCTCCGTAAACGCATAGCCCAGTCCCATAAGAACGCCGCCTTCAATCTGCCCCTGAATCGCGATGGGATTGACTACCTTACCGGAATCATGCGCCGCGTAGACTTCCTTTACCCGCCCTTCATCATCCAGTATGACAACATGGGTGGCAAAACCATATGCCACATGGCTCTTCGGATTAGGAACATCCGCTCCGAGTTTGTCCGTGGGATCAAAAAACTCCGCAAAATATTCTTTTCCCTCCAGCTCCTTCAGATCTCCGCCGGCTTCCTTCAGATCTCTGTCAAGGTCCGCCGCGGCCATCCGCACCGCCTCTCCGGTAATCAGTGTCTGTCTGGACCCCGATGTGGTTCCGGAATCCGGCGCGATCTCAGAATTGGCGCCCATATTGATGATCTTTTCTCTGCCCAGTCCGGTGGTTTCCGCTACCATCTGTATAAATACGGTAGCACATCCCTGACCGATATCGGATGCCGCGCTGTACAGCTCGATCTTTCCGTCATGAACGACAAGCTTTGCTCTGCCCTTGTCCGGAAGGCCTACTCCCACACCGGCATTCTTCATGGCGCAGGCAATTCCCGCTCTGCCAGGATTGTTCTCATACACATCTTTTACTGCAAGAAGCGTTTCCTTCAATGCAGTTGAACAGTCGGCAATCTGCCCGTTTGGCAGAACCTTGCCCGGCTCGATCGCATTGCGGTAGCGGATCTCCCAGGGGGAAATTCCTACTTTTTCAGCCAGCAGATTAATATTGGACTCCAGAGCGAATTCACTCTGGCACACGCCGAACCCGCGGAACGCTCCCGCAGGCGGATTATTCGTATAGTATCCGTATCCTCTGATATCCGTATTCTGATAACAGTATGGTCCCACGGAATGCGTACAGGCGCGTTCCAGCACCGGTCCGCACAGCGACGCGTAAGCTCCGGTATCAAAATAGATCTCACAGTCCAGCCCGGTAAAGATGCCGTTCTCATCGCATCCCAGGGTAAAGGTTCCCTCCATGGCATGACGTTTCGGATGGAAATTGATGGACTCCTGTCTGGAGAAAGTCACCTTCACAGGGCGCTGTACTTTCAGTGCCGCCAGAGCGGCAATATGCTGAGCGGAGACATCCTCCTTCCCGCCGAAGCCGCCTCCCACCAGTTTGTTTTCCACCACGACCTTCTCCGGATCGCAGCCAAGCATGATCGAGATCTCATGCCGTGTATCATACACTCCCTGGTCGCTGGAAAGCACCTTGACCCCGTCTTTGTATGGGAAAGCCACTGCGCACTCGGGCTCAAGGAACGCATGCTCGGTAAACGGTGTGGTATACTTCCTCGTTACCACATATTTTGAATTGGCAAGCGCTTTCTTCGCGTCTCCCCTGGTGACATGTCTGCTCTGGCAGAGATTCCCTTTGGAGTGAACCTTTGGAGCCCCCTCGGCCATGGCTTCAGCGATACTTGAGACCGGCTGAAGCTCCTCGTAGCTGATCTTTACCAGTTTCTTCGCTTTCTCAAGGATTTCCCTTGTCCCAGCCACAACAAGACAGATCGCGTCTCCCACGCATCTTGTAATACTGCCTTTCGCAATCATAACATCCCAGTCCTGCTGGAGATGACCGACTTTATTGTTCGGCACATCTTCCGCCGTCAGCACGGTCAGCACTCCCGGCAGTTCCATCGCCTTGCTGAAATCAATGTCCAGAATCCGTGCCCGGGGATATTTTGAGCGCACAGCCGACGCATAGACCATGCCTTCCATCTCCACGTCATCCGGATACTCGCCGTATCCCAGAACTTTTTCCCGCACATCCACACGGAATGCACGTTTCCCGACGCCGTATTCATCGCCTTTTTCCAGCTCTTCCTCGATTTTCGCGTCACCTCTGAGAATCGCTGCCGCCAGCTGGATTCCCTCTATGATTTTCTTGTATCCGGTACAGCGGCAGATATTCCCCTTGAGCGCGGTCTTGATCTCCTCTTCCGTCGGATCCGGCACCCGGTCTATGAGCGCTTTTCCGGCCATTACCATTCCCGGAATACAGAATCCGCACTGTACGGCTCCCCTGGATCCGAAGGCATAGACAAACGCCTCTTTTTCTTTTTCGGTAAGCCCTTCCGTTGTAATAATATCACGGCCTTCCGCCAGCCGGGTCGTAAGAACACAGGACTTCACTGCCTTTCCATCCACAATAATCGTGCAGGTTCCGCACGCGCCCTCACTGCACCCGTCTTTGACCGAATGAAGATGAAGATCATCCCTTAAATAGCGCAGAAGCGGTTTGTTCTGATCTGTACTGCGCTCGATTCCATTCACTGTAAAATAATATGTTCTGCTCATATTTTCACCTTCTCTTCCCGGACTGTGAAAATCCCGTTCATATCTCTGATGGCTCCCCGCGGACATTTCACCGCGCACATACCGCAGGCGATACACTTCTCCTGATCGATCACCGCGTGATGACGGATGATACTGATCGCATCCACAGGACAGTTCCTTACGCAGCTTCCACATGCCGTACACCCGGTCCCGCATACTTCTCTCGTCCCGGAACCTTCATCTTCGCTGACACAGGCCGGATAAATCGGATATTCCCAGGTGGTAAGCCGGATCAGATTCCGCGGACACGCGCCGACACACAGTCCGCAGCCCACGCATTTTTCATGATCCACCTCGGCAATCCCCCTGCTGCCGACATGGATCGCCCCCAGCCTGCAGACTGCCTCACAGCTTCCGCCGCCCAGACATCCCCACTGACAGACCGCTTTGTCACCCCGGCACTTTTCCGCAGCCTGTTCACAGCTTTCCGCTGTTTTCCCGCCAGTGAATCCGTCTCTGTTTCCGCAGTTTCCGAAGCACTGCACAATGGCAGTCTTCCTTTCCCGCATCTTCGCCATTTTTCTTCATCTCCTCTCCGAATCCGCTGAGATCTACCCTTCCTCCGACAGATCCTCCCTTCTGTCAATATCCCGGAGTTCTTCCGGCTCTGCCTGAACGATCATCAGCTTCTCCTTATAA
>CALWBC010000282.1 GCA_944375755.1 uncultured Mediterraneibacter sp.
TACGATCTGCTCCCATGGATACGGACTGTGCAGTGATCAGGAACCTGTACATGAAATGGAGAAAGTGCTGTTTGCAGTCGATGAGCTGACAGGACTGATCTGGGCGGCCGCGCTGATGCGTCCGTCAAAAAGTGTGATGGATATGGAAGTGTCCAGTGTGAAGAAGAAGTTTAAAGACAAACGTTTCGCAGCCGGATGTTCCAGAGATGTGATCCGTACTGGCGCTGAGCGTCTGGGCTGGGAACTGAATGAACTGTTTGAAAAGACCATCCTTGCCATGCGTTCCTGCGAGGAATCGGTAAAAAATGAAATGGAGCAGATGGGATTGTAACATCAATGAAAATAAAGCAGATTATGATTTCAGCGGCGGTTTTCCTGTGGGGATTTGCCGCCGCGGCAGGTTTCCGGGAGTTTGTCTGGGACCGTTTTGTCGTACCTCAGACAGTGGGAAGTACGGTAGAATATTATGCGGATGATCCGGAAGTCACTGCCAGACTCTGGTTTCAGGAATATTTTGATCAGATGAAGGGGTGGAAAGTCCCTTATGAATACCGGATCACAGATGCAGAAATTGATCAGGCGGAGGTGCTGGACGACCTGGAAGAACCTTATGTTCAGCTGGACTATACCGTGCATACGGCAAGCTCCAACGCACAGATTGTACAGAATCTGGAACTGATGACAACGGATACGAGAAGGACTTTTACCGGTCAGATGGTGCTGCACTTTGCCGACAACGGAGACGGTACCTATACGCTGGATGAGAAAATGAGACCGGTTCAGTATCAGATCATGACGCCGGAATTTCAGGAAGAGCGAAATACACCGCAGACACAGCATTATAAGATACGGACAGATGATCCGATGACTTACTATATCGAAAATGGTGTACTGTATGTAACCTATGATTCGGGGAATACACTGATTGAGGTTCCGGATGGATACGAGAAGGTATGCGGCAGGGGAGACGGGAGATACAATGAGCTTCTGAATCCCAACGGGTATATTGTGACAGAGGAGTTTACCGGCTTTGTCGCGGGAAATGACCTGCTCTACAGTCTGGATCAGGGGCAGAGCTGGCAGACAAGCCATATCAGTGACTATCCGAATCTTGCGGAAAGCTTTCTGTCCCGCACGGACGGCGGGTACTATGTGACGTTTGCGGTTGACCGTTCTCTGGGAAATGACTATTATGCCACGTTCTTTTCCGCGGATCTGAAGAACTGGGAGAGTGTGAATTCAAAAGAAGGCGGTTGGTCCGGGCTTACCTGTTCCTTCTGGACAAAAAGCGGAACAGGCTATTACGCACAGGGCGAATCCCTTTACATGACACCGGACGGCGGAGAATCCTGGCAGCAGATCGAGATACCGGAAGCAGAAGAAGTGACTTCAAGGCTTGGGTTCAATCCCTACGATACGGTGGAACAGATGTATGAGAAGGATGGTCTCCTTTATCTTGTTGTCGGGCAGGGGGACGATGGCGATTATGTGAAGGATGGGAACCTGATGGAAGCACTTTACAGCTCGCAGGACGGCACTGTCTTTACCTTTGTGGAAGAGATCGCGGATGATACACCGGAAGAGGCCGGATAGGAGGAGTGATTATGAAAAAAATACTGTGGCTTTTGTCAGGAATTGTCTCTGCCTTCCTGTCCGGTATGTTCCTGTATGAGGGAGGAAAGCTTTTCTTCTGGTTTCAGGACCGAAGGGGAGGTGCTTTAGTGCTGGCAGCAGGATGTGCGGTGTTTGTTCTGTTTGTGTGGAGTATGATACGGTTTTTCGGAGAAGATTCCGAAGCAGCCGCTTCTTCCGAAACAGATGGTTCCGGCGAAGCGGTGGAGGAAGCAGGCGGCAGACATCTGCTTCTGTCCGTGGCGAATGAAATTGTCTTCGGATTTGCGGCAGGAGGAATCGTCCTTTATCTGACACGTCTTCAGACGACACTTCTGGCGGCCGCTCTGGGTGCGGGAGTGGTGCTCCTGTCTGTGATGATTGCAGGAATAAAGCTGGCCGTACTGGCCCTTGGAAAATCAAAAGAATAAAAAGGAGTCTGTCAGATGGATTACACAAAGTCAATTCATTCGCCAAAAGTAAAAAAGAGATATCAGTATATTGATGTTTTAAATATTCTGGCCTGTCTGTGTGTGGTGTTTATGCACTGCAACGGAATCGTACATTCATACGAAAATACAAGGGCGTGGAAGGAAAGCATGGTTGTGGAAACGCTGGCGTACTGGGCGGTGCCGGTGTTTTTCATGATTTCCGGAGCTACGCTGCTGGGATACAGAGAAAAATACTCTACCTCTGTTTTTTTGAAAAAACGTCTGATAAAGACGGTGATTCCGTTTTTTGTCTGGACCATTATCAATGTTGTATTTAAAACCGCAACAGGGCTGATGGAACCGGATTTCAGCGCCAGGGGTATTATCAGCATGTTTAATAACACCACAGTGGAAAATGTATACTGGTTTTTTATACCCCTGTTTATGGTCTATCTGTCCATGCCGGTTGTCTCTCTTCTGAAAGAAAATCGAAGGGTGCTGGTTTATACAGCGTGTGCTGCATTTCTGATCTATTCTGTTTATCCGATGTTCTGCCGTCTTACAGGTGTGCAGCAGAATTCAGCGGTGATCTTTCCGGCAGCGGGAGGATATCTGCTTTATACCGTGCTTGGATATATCCTTTCTACCGGAGAATACAGCCGTGGGACACGGATCTTTGTGTATGTGGCAGGTATTTTCGGTATCGTGGTCAGATATGGTACAACGGTTATTCTTTCAGCAGAGAGAGGAGAACTGGCAGAGGATTTCTGGGGATATCTGAACTTCCCGGCAGTATTTCTTGCGGCAGCTGTCTTTCTGCTGGCAAGGCATCTTCCGTGGGAAAAGATTTTCAGAACAGACAAAAGCCGGAAAATCGTGTCGCAGATAGCCGGAGCAGGGTTCGGTGTGTATCTGATGCATATGATTGTATACCGGATTTTGGAACATCTGACCGGGCTGGGGGCTCATACTTATGTATGGAGATTCGGCATGTCCTTTGTGATCTATTTTATTTGTGTGGCGGCGGTTCTTGTCATCAAAAAGATCCCGGGGCTGAAGCATATCGTGCCTTAGGATCCGGATGCGTGCGGGCGGTATCCGTGCCACGGTACGGCAATGGATATGGGAAAATGTATAAAGAAACATGCGGAAAAGGAGAAAATATAATGGATAAAGTAGTTTTGGGAAAAACAGAAATTGAAGTAAACAAGAACGGATTTGGAGCGCTCCCGATTCAGAGAATCAGCAAAAAAGAAGCGGTTTATCTGCTCCAGAAAGCATTTTACAACGGGATCAATTATTTTGATACCGCGAGAGCTTATTCAGACAGTGAGGAGAAACTGGGAGCGGCATTCGAATACACGAGGGAGCGGATTGTAATCAGCACAAAGACCGCGGCACAGACCGCAGAGGAGATGAAAAAGGATCTGGAGGAAAGTCTGCGGATGCTCAGGACGGATTATATCGACATCTATCAGTTCCACAATCCGGCTTTCTGTCCGAAACCGGGAGATGAGTCCGGACTTTACGATGCGGCGCTGGAGGCAAAGAAGCAGGGAAAGATCCGTCACATCGGTATTACGAATCACAGGATTGCCGTGGCAAAGGAAGCCATCGAATCCGGACTTTATGATACACTGCAGTTTCCGTTTTCCTATCTTGCGGCAGACGCGGATCTCGAGATCGTGGAGGAATGTAAAAAAGCAGGTATGGGATTTATCGCCATGAAGGGACTGGCAGGAGGACTGATCCATAATTCGGCTTGCGCCTATGCATATATGATGCAGCCGCAGTTTGATCATGTGGCGCCGATCTGGGGAATTCAGAGGGAAAACGAGCTGGATGAATTTCTTTCATATCAGGTCTGTCCGCCGCAGCTGAACGAAGAACTGTGGAAAGTGATTGAAGGGGACAGAGCGCAGCTGTCCGGCGATTTCTGCCGGGGATGCGGATACTGCATGCCGTGTCCGGCAGGGATCGAGATCAATAACTGCGCAAGAATGAGTCTGATGCTCAGACGGGCGCCGCAGGAGGGATGGCTGACTCCGGAATGGCAGGAAAAGATGAAAAAGATCGAAAACTGTCTGCACTGCAACCAGTGTAAGAGCAGATGTCCTTACGGTCTTGACACGCCGGAACTGCTGGCGAGAAATTACGAGGATTACAAGACATTCCTGTAAAAACGAGACCGTCCGTGACTGCTGACGGACGGAATGGTTTCATAAAAGCATAATAATATTATTACAAAAGGAAATATCATATGTATCAGAACTGTATTTTTGATCTGTACGGGACGCTTGTGGATATCCGGACAGATGAGAACAAACCGGAAATCTGGGAGAAACTCTCCCTGTTCTATCGCTTCTACGGCGCGGAATATACGCCGGAGGACCTGAAAGAAGCGTATGAAACCACTGTCTGCAAAATGACCGAAGGAAGCTGCAGGATCCGAAATGATTCTCATGAAGCGTATCCGGAAATCCGTATAGAAGAAGTGTTCCAAAGGCTGTTTGAAAAAAAGGGAATCTCTGCAGGTAAGGAGCTGGCGCTGCATGCGGGTCAGTTCTTCCGGATTCTGTCCATCGATCATCTGCGCCTGTATGAAGGAACAAAGGATATGCTGTCCGCTGTGAAAGAGAGCGGACGGCGAATTTATCTGCTTTCCAACGCCCAGAAAATCTTTACTGCATATGAAATGAATGCGCTGGGAATCACGGAGTATTTTGATGATATTTTCATTTCATCGGAATGCGGCTGCCGCAAGCCGGACGAAACGTTTTTCCGGCTGCTTCTGGAAGAGCACGGGATTGATCCCGATTCTTCGATTATGATCGGAAACGACGGCGTATGCGATATAGAAGGCGCAAAAAATGTGGGACTTTCCACTCTTTATGTGCGAAGCAATATTTCCCCGAAAGAAGAGCTGCCGGAAGCGGATTACGTACTGAAGGAAATGGACATGGAGAAGATAAGGAAGATCCTGATGGAGGAGAAAAATTTATGAAAATAAACGCGTTCTGTATGACCTGTCTGATCCGGATGCAGGAAGAACAGATCAGAGAGTTTGAGGATGAAGAGAAAAAGATGCGGCATATGAGAGAAGTGCTTGCATTTCTCTCTTCCTGTAATCCGGACCTGTCCGCGCCGGCTCTGGTGCGTCCTCTGTCCCGGATCTATGAAAAGTACTGGGGAAAGAAGGATCCTATGGAAAAAGTGAAGCGGGAATTCAATGATTTTCTGCTGGAGCTGGAGCCACTGCTGGACGAAAAGATCCGCTGCCATGACGATCCTCTTCAGGCAGCCCTTCTCTATGCGAGAACGGGCAATTATATTGATTATGCCGCGGTAAAAGACGTTTCCCGGGAAAAACTGATGGAGCTGTTTGAAACACAGGCCGAGGACGGACTGGATTCCGGGGAGTATTCCCGGTTTCTGGAGGATCTGAAAAATGCTTCCCTGCTCGTTTATCTGACGGACAACTGCGGGGAGATCGTGTTGGACAAGCTTGCGGTTAAAATCTTAAGGGAGCAGTATCCGCAGCTGAATGTGAAAGTGATTGTGCGGGGCGCTCCTGTGGTAAATGACGCGGATCTGGAAGCGGCGAAGTATGTGGGAATGGATCAGGCAGCTGAAGTGATCGGAAACGGCAGCGGTATTGCGGGAACGGATCTTGATGATATCAGTGATGAAGCGCGGGACGCGATAGATCGGGCGGATCTGATCATTTCAAAAGGACAGGGAAACTTTGAGACAATCCATGGATGCGGTCTGAATATTTATTACCTGTTTCTCTGTAAATGCGACTGGTTTGTGCGGAAGTTTCAGGCTGAGAGATATCAGGGGATGTTTGTAAACGAGAGGAGGATACCACAGTGAGAGAGATGCGTCTTTGTAAGAGACAGGTGAATGATCCGCAGATCATTCGGGAAATACTGGAGGAATGCGATGTCGTGCGCATCGGAATGCATGATGATGAAGGAATCTTTATTGTTCCGGTTAATTATGGGTATGAACTGACAGAGAGGGATGGAAAGCTGCGGCTGACCCTGTATTTCCATGGAGCCGGAGAAGGCAGAAAGGCTGAGACTCTGGCAGCGGAACCGGAGGTGGCAGTGGAGATGGACTGCCGGCACGAGGTCATAACTGGAGATTATACCTGCAGTTATTCCTATGCTTACCGGAGCATTATGGGAAACGGCAAAGCTGTCAGGATCACGGACGAAGAAGAAAAGAAACACGCACTTGCAAAGCTGATGGAGCACATGGCTCCGGAAGCCGCGGTTGATTTCAGCCCGGAGGTGCTTGCAAGGACGAACGCATACCGGATTGATGTGTCGTATTTTACAGGGAAAGAGCGGAAAAGAAAGTAGGGGAATGCCACTATGAAGATGTATGATTTGATCGTAAAGAAAAAGCGGGGCGGAGTACTTACGGAAGAAGAGATCCGATGGATGATTCACGGATATACGGTCGGAGAGATCCCGGATTATCAGATGTCCGCCATGCTGATGGCAATCTGCTTTGTCGGAATGACAGATGAGGAGACAAAGGAGCTGACCCTCGCCATGGCTCACAGCGGTGACGTGCTGGATCTGTCCGCAATAAAGGGGATTAAGGTTGACAAGCACAGTACGGGCGGTGTAGGAGACAAGACTTCGCTCGTGCTTGCTCCGCTTGTGGCTTCCCTGGGAATTCCTGTTGCGAAAATGTCCGGAAGAGGACTTGGACATACGGGAGGGACGATTGACAAGCTGGAGAGCTTCAGCGGCTTTTCTACCAGTCTGTCTGAAGAAGAATTTATCCGTAATGTAAACACGATCCATATTGCCATTGCGGGGCAGACGGCGAATCTGGCTCCTGCCGATAAGAAACTGTACGCACTCCGGGACGTGACGGGAACCGTGGATCAGATGTCTCTGATCGCATCCAGCATTATGAGTAAGAAACTGGCCTCCGGAGCGGATGCCATTGTGCTGGATGTAAAGACCGGAGACGGCGCGTTTATGAAAAAGGAAGAGGACGCGCTGCAGTTGGCCAGGGAGATGGTGAGCATCGGGAAGCTGGCTGGAAAGGATGTGACAGCAGTCATCTCGGATATGGATCAGCCTCTCGGATGTGCGGTGGGAAATGCTCTTGAGGTAAAGGAAGCTATTGACACACTGCAAAACCGCGGCCCCTCTGATCTGCGGGAACTTGTTCTGGTGCTGGGGGCCTGTATGACAGTGAAAGCCGGAAAGGCAAAGGATGTATCAGAGGCCAGACAGATGCTGGAGGAGTCCCTTAAGACCGGACGGGCCTTTGAAGTATTCCGGGAATTTATCCGTGCCCAGGGTGGTGATCCCAAAGAGGCGGAACAGCCGGAACTGCTGCCTTCAGCCCGTTTTCAGGAGGCGGTGCCCGCGCCTGAAGACGGATATGTGGCGGATATTGCAACAGAGGAGATCGGAAACATCTGTCTGCTTCTCGGGGGCGGCCGGGAGACAAAAGAAAGCAGGATTGACCTTTCCGTGGGGCTCGTCCTCGCAAGAAAAAAAGGAGACCGGGTGAAGAGAGGAGAGACTCTGGCCGTTATTCACGCGAATGACCGGGGGCTTCTTGCTCAGGCCTCCGAACGTCTGGCAGTTGCCTGTACGCTGAGCGGGAAGAGGCCGGCGGTTCTGCACCTTGTCAAAAAAATCATATGAGATTCCTTCATGTTTAATGACATAGAAAAAAGATACATATACTGGCTATAAAAGGCGTATGTGTGGCGTTTTTATGGAAAGAGAAGGACTCAGGGAACGGCTGGCATCGGCTGCAAGTATGCCCAAAGATG
>CALWBC010000283.1 GCA_944375755.1 uncultured Mediterraneibacter sp.
CATGTGCCGTGAACCATTCACCAGCTATTGCAACAGTAGAGTTGCTTTCCATATGCTTCATTTTATTTGAAAGTGCATGTGTAATAATATAAAATGCACCATTCTCATAATAGGCATTTACATAACGAACAAAAGGTATCTCCTTTTCTACTGTTGCCAATGCAATAATGGTATCTTTTCCAAATCGTTCCTCCATTATTTTTTCAGCATCTTCACTTAATTTTATCACAAGCTCATCTCCCATACCAATTCCGATCATCCGACCAATTTTTCTTCATTATACCATTCGCTTATTTCCCTGTCATTGTCTTTCTTACCCATACAAAAAGAGAGCGGAACATTATCTGTCTACTCCCTCCCAAATACTCCACATGATTCATTACTTCATACCATATTACAACCAAATACGAAAAACCGCATTTATTTGTGATATGGTTCCCCGCTTATTATCCGATACCCCCGGTACACCTGTTCCAGCAGGATTACCCGCATGAGCTGATGGGGAAATGTCATTCTGGAGAAGCTCAGTGCATAGTCCGATCTTCTTAGCACCTCACGTCCCAGCCCGATGGATCCTCCGATCACGAAAGCGATACTGCTCTTTCCCTGAAGTCCCAGGGAATTGATCTTATCCGCCAGCTCCTCTGAAGAGAGCATTTTCCCATTGATTTCCAGCGTGATCACGTACATATCATCCCGGATATGCTTCAGGATGCGCTCTCCTTCCTTATCCCGGATATTCTCTTCCACCGCCTCGCTTGCCTGATCAGGTGTCTTTTCATCCGCGACTTCGATAATTTCCAGTTTACAGTATCGGCTCAGTCTCTTGCTGTACTCCGCTATGGCATCTTTCAGATATTTCTCTTTGATTTTTCCGACTGTTATCAGTGTGATTTTCATTCTTATTTCGCGTCCTCTTCTGTCTGATATACGTACAGTTCCTGCAGGGCTCTTGTGGCGCAGATATATTCCGCCTGCGTGGAGAGCGGGTTGCCCTTCTTTCCTTTGATGGTAAATACCTGATCGAACTCCAGGCCCTTTGCCAGATAGAATGTGGTGACAGTCAGTCCTCTCTTGAATGCTGAACTGTCTCTGTCCACGTATGCCGCGTCTACCCCGCGGTTTTTCAGAAGACGGTAAATATCATAGGCCTCATCTTCTGTCATGGTGATGACCGCCCCGGTCTCATATCCTTCCGCGCCCAGATTCAGGTGTCCGGCGATGGCGGAGAGCATATCCTCATCCGTGGCAAACGTCTGCTCTTCCACTTCTTTTCCATGGCGTTCCAGCAGCTCCAGCCCGGTTATGCCGCTGATCTTCTCCGCATATTTCGCGATCTCATAAGTATTCCGGTAACTCTTGTTCATAATGACCGTACGGATGTCTTTCCCGAATATTTTCGGAAGGAACTTCAGCACATCATGCTGCTTTGTATCCATTGTCTGGGCGTAATCTCCCAGAATCGTCATCCTGCACTGGAACAGGTTTTTCAGAATAACATACTGCATGAAGGAATAATCCTGCATCTCATCAATTACAAGATGCTTGATATTCTTTTGGGAGTTCTTTCCGACCAGGCGGTATTTCAGATAAAGCATGGGATATACATCCTCATACTGCAGTTTTCTTCGTTCGTATGGCACATCCGGAAGAAGGTCATACCCGTAGTCTTCCAGCAGCCAGTTATAGATCTCGTAGAGATCACGGGTCACATACATACTGTCAAACCGGGTTTTCAGAAGTTCGGCATCCTCCTCCGAGATCTGCCTTCCCTTCAGAGTCTCATAAGCGTCCACAAAATAATCCCGAACCGCCCCCATTCGTTCCAGCAGAGGCGTATCCTGAAACTTAAAGTAAAACATACGGATCAGCTCTTCCTCTGTCATCTTCATACCGCGGAAATTAATCTCCCTAAAATCAACCAGGCGATCCTCCAAAGTGGCAAGGAATCCCTCGATCAGACCGATAAAATCTTCCGACTGCTTCATGCGGAAGCGCTCTTTCTCACTGTCATCCGGAAACTTCATAATCCGTTCCAGATGATCATATCTGTCCTCACAGTCTGAAGCAGTGTCTTTCAGTTCCCGGTAGGCGAACAGATCAAAACTCATCTCCCGTATATTCTCCTCCCCCAGTTCCGGCAGAATATGTGAAATATAATCTCCGAATACACTGTTCGGGGAGAGGATCAGTACATTTGAGGATTTCAGATTCTTTCTGTCATGATACAGCAGATAGGCAATCCTGTGCAGAGCGATGGACGTCTTTCCGCTTCCCGCCGCGCCCTGGATGACAAGGATCTGATCTCCTGTATTTCTGATGATCGCGTTCTGCTCTTTCTGAATGGTGCGGACGATATTTTTCAGTTTCGTATCGCCGTTCTGACCGAGCTCGCGTTTCAGGATTTCATCATCAATCTTTGTGTCGCTCTCAAATGCATAAACCATCTTTCCGCCGCGGATTTTGTACTGCCATTTTGAGCTGATCTCACCCTCGATCCGTCCTGCCGGAGCCTCATAGAAAGCCGGTCCTTTATCGTAATCATAAAAAAGACCGCTCACCGGAGCCCTCCAGTCATAGATCAGAGGCGTCATGCCCGCTTTTTCAGCGAAATTTCCGATGCCGATATAAAACGGCTCCGCTTCGTCTTCTCCGTCAAATATAAAATCCACTCTTCCGAAGAACGGAGCATCGAGCATCCTCTCAAACCGGTGTTTCTGTTTCAGCTTTGCCTCATTTGCATTGGTCTGCTGCAGCAGTGCCTGCTGATTATCATACTCTTCATAGCCGTACTGATCCATCTCCGCATGATTGTCCCAGTAATACTCATGCATGTTTTCGATTTCTTTCTGCCCCTCGCTGAGATCCCGGTTGATCCCTTCCAGTCTGTTTTTTATTTTAACGGACACTTCCTCGAGGAACTGTGTCCCGTCATCTTTCCTTGTATTCTCTGTCATGTCTTCTGTCTCCAGTTCTGTATAAATAGTCCATTTTCCTCCGGAACCGAAAACCGTTCCGGTTCTTCCCTGGAAAATGTCGCACGGCAGCAAAACGGATTCTTCCCTGCTGACAGCGATAGCAATAGTATAACACGTATTTCTGCAAAAAATATCACAAATTAATCATATTTTACATCTATAATATGATGAAATGATGTCACGGGGCAGCATCTCTGCCTGACATCCCGAGATTATTCAAAAAAGAGAGGTAACACAACACTATGAAAAAAGAAAACAGAAAAATGGCCCAGGAGCGCCGCGCCAGAGAACGCAGGAAGAAGGAGATGCAGCGTAAAATCAGCAAAGCCATTGTAATCGGCATTCCGATTCTGGCGGCGGTTATCCTTATCGCCGCAATTATCATATCCGCGCTGACCTCCGATGACAGCAGCACGGATACATCCTCCGGCACACAGACAGAATCATCTTCGGACGCAGGCTCCTCCGCGGATACTTCCGCCGAACTTTCAACTGATTCTTCACTCACAATAGAAGATGGAGATAAGGTAAATATCGATTATGTTGGTTCTGTTGACGGCGTTGAATTCGACGGCGGAAGTACAAACGGACAGGGCACAGATCTGGTCATCGGATCCGGTTCCTACATCGATGATTTTGAAGAGCAGCTGATCGGAGCTCATCCGGGAGACGAGGTAGATGTCCGTGTTACGTTCCCGGATGACTACTCTCTCAATCCGGACTTAAGCGGAAAAGAAGCGCTTTTTGAGGTTACCGTAAACGGTATCTATAAGTAACCGGTTCTGATTCCGTCTTTATCGCTTCAGAAGTTTCAGCTCTTCCTTTTCTTCCCGGCTCACCCGATAGGATTCCCTGATCTTCTGAAGCGCCTTGTTGTGCGTAAACTGATCCATGTCATCGTTTTCCAGCAGTGCTCTCGTCTTCTCCGGGAACTTCACATAGCAGACCTGAATCGCCCATGCCACTCCCATCTTCGTATAATATCCCTCATGTCTGATCTCATTGCAGAGACGCAGGATCTCATCAATGTGCTCTTCATCCACGAAATGAGACATCATTGCAACGATCATATACCGAAGTTCAAACTCTTCCTTACTGTCCCTGTACCCCAGCAGATATGGGAACCAGTAGTCCGGCTCTTTTTTCATGAACTTATAGCTGTTCACACAGCTGTCACATACAGCCCAGTTCTGAATATGCGGGACAAACCGGTCCAGATATCTCCTGCGTTCTTCCCGATCCATTTTCGACGCTCCGATCACCAGGCCCGTCAGCATGATTTCCTCATGAAAGGAATCCTGATCTAATTCATCCAGTGCCGTGTCAAGATATGTCCTGAAATCTTCTTTCGCAATTTCCTTCGCCAGCTTCCGAAGCGCCGGCAGCCGGATTCCAAGAACATGACGTACTCCCGGCAGCAGTTTCTGATTAAACTCCTTATAGTCTGTCTCCGCGAGACCGTACAGTTTTTCTCTGAATTTTTCCTGCATTTTTATCTCCTGTTTATGCTCTGATAAAAGAAGCGCAACCAGAGGGACATCTGCCCCCTGATTACGCTTTTTGCCTTAATTTCATAATTATTTCTTATTTCTCAGATATTCGTCGATTCCCTTCGCGCCTGCTTTGCCCGCACCCATGGCAAGGATAACAGTCGCTGCGCCAGTTACGGCGTCTCCGCCTGCGAATACGCCTTCCTTGGAAGTCTGTCCGTTTTCCTCATCCGCAACAATACATTTTCTGCGGTTCGTCTCCAGACCTTTTGTTGTGGAGGAAATAAGCGGGTTCGGAGAAGTACCAAGTGACATGATAACCGTATCCACCTCGATATCATACTCGGATCCCGGGATCTCGATGGGGCGTCTTCTTCCGGAAGCGTCCGGCTCACCCAGTTCCATCTTAACCACTGTCATGCTTGTGATATTTCCGTTTTCATCCACATTGATCTTCTTCGGATTTGTCAGAAGATTGAAGATAACGCCTTCCTCTTTCGCGTGGTGAACCTCCTCGACTCTGGCCGGGAGCTCAGCTTCACTTCTTCTGTATACAATGTGAACATCAGCACCCAGGCGCAGCGCGGTTCTGGCAGCGTCCATGGCTACGTTTCCGCCGCCCACAACAGCCACTTTCTTTCCAGCGGCAATCGGAGTGTCATAGGAATCATCGAAAGCCTTCATCAGATTGCTTCTTGTCAGGTACTCATTTGCGGAGAACACTTCGTTCGCGTTTTCTCCCGGAATACCCATGAACATCGGAAGTCCCGCTCCGGAACCGATGAACACGGCTTCAAATCCTTCCTCTTCCATCAGCTGATCAATGGTAGTTGATTTACCTATTACAACGTTTGTCTCGAATTTAACGCCAAGTTCCTTTACCTTTTCAATCTCCTTGGCAACAACTTTCTGCTTCGGAAGACGGAACTCGGGGATACCATATACAAGCACTCCGCCCAGTTCGTGCAGTGCCTCGAACACTGTAACATCGTATCCCATTTTCGCCAGATCACCGGCACAGGTCAGTCCGGACGGACCGGAACCGATCACAGCTACCTTATGACCGTTCTTAGTCTCTGCTCCGACAGGTTTGATATCATTTTCAAGCGCGTAATCTGCCACAAAACGCTCCAGTTTTCCGATGGAGACCGGCTCACCCTTGATTCCGCGGATACATTTTCCCTCGCACTGGGATTCCTGCGGGCACACACGTCCGCAGATTGCCGGAAGAGCACTTGATTTGCCGATCACTTTATAGGCTTCCTCAATATTTCCCTCTTTCACCTCATGGATAAACGCCGGGATATCAATAGATACCGGACAGCCCTGGATGCACTTCGCATTTTTGCAGTTCAGGCATCTCGTTGCCTCTTCCATCGCTTCTTCTTTATTATATCCGAGACATACCTCGTCAAAATTCGTTGCTCGTACTTTCGGGTCCTGTTCTCTGACAGGTACTTTCTTTAATACATCAGCCATTATTCGTCACCTCCGCAATGTCCGCATCCGCCGTGATGAGTGTCACCCTCCTGAAGTTTCAGAAGCGCTCTTCCCTCCTGAGTCTTATACATGCGGCTTCTCTTCATCGCCTGATCAAAATCTACCAGATGTCCATCAAACTCCGGTCCGTCCACACAGGCAAATTTGATCTCATCTCCTACCTGAAGACGGCATGCTCCGCACATTCCCGTACCGTCAACCATGATCGGGTTCATGCTGACGATAGTAGGAATCTCCAGTTTCTTCGTCAGAAGACATACGAATTTCATCATGATCATCGGTCCGATTGCGACACAGACGTCATATTTTTTTCCTTCACCGACGAGTTCCTCTACCATGGTGGTAACCATTCCCGCGTGGCCATATGTACCATCATCCGTACACGGATAATAATTTCCTGCCACTGCCTTCATCTCATCCTCAAGGATCAGCATGTCCTTTGTCTTGGCTCCGACGATAACATCGGCCTCGATCCCGCGCTCATGCAGCCATTTTACCTGCGGA
Organism: uncultured Mediterraneibacter sp.; assembly: GCA_944375755.1. GTDB lineage: Bacteria > Bacillota > Clostridia > Lachnospirales > Lachnospiraceae > Mediterraneibacter. The sequence continues at coordinate 6,473 of CALWBC010000283.1, forward strand.
TAAACCGGCGCCGCTCCGACACCGCCCGCTACGAAGAGCATTTTTTTCTTTTTCAGCTCTTCCGGATCCTCGCTGACGAACTCGGAAGGACATCCCAGCGGACCCGTAAAATCGCGGAAAGCATCTCCGGCTTTAAGCTGTCCCATCTTTGTTGTAGATGCTCCCACTTCCTGTACAACGATAGTGATGGTTCCTGCCTCTCTGTCATAGTCGCAGATCGTAAGCGGAATTCTTTCACCCTTTTCGTCAATCTTAACAATAACAAACTGTCCCGGCTGGCAGTGTTTCGCGACACGCGGCGCGTGTACGTCCATCAGGAAAATCTTGTCAGCCAGCTGTTCAGCTTTCAATATTTTATACATGGTCTTCCTCCTTGAAAATTCACTCTTTCAATATAATACGCCATATTTTTTGCAATGGCAAGTAATTATAACACGCTTCTGGCTAATCCTACAATAATTTCTGTTAATCCCATGTGTGACATGCTTCCATACCAATCGGATAGGAGAAGATTCCTTTCCCTATCCGATCACCGCGATCCCTCACTCATCTCGCGGTATTGCCGCTCAATGACCGTTGCCCGAAGGATGCCCTCTCGTGCAAGCACGGCGGTCGTCCTCCGGACGTATCGCACATAAAGCGGGCCCTCCGCAACCGGATGGCCCGCTTTTCTGTCAGTTTTCGTCTTCAGATTATTTTTTGTATCCGGATTCAGACTGATTAGAAGTCAACTTCTGTTCCATAATATGTACATGTGAGAAGTTTCTCCATGTTAGCCGGATCAATCACACGCGGATTGGATCCTGTGCAGGCATCGCCAACAGCCAGCTCGGCGATATGGACAACTTTCTCTTTGAACTCGTCCTCATTGATACCGAACTCTTTCAGTGTCTTCGGAATGTTGAGTTTTTCATTAAACTCGTTGATCTTCTCTCTTAAGCTGTTGATCAGAGCCTTCTCGGATGTTCCCGGAAGTCCCATTCTTCTCGCGATCTCTGCGTAACGGCTTGCAGCCACCGGATCTTTCGCGTTATATTCGATTACATAAGGAAGATAAATTGCGTTAGCGCATCCGTGCGGAATGTGTCCTGTAGAGAATGCGGCTCCCGTCTTATGAGCCATGGAGTGTACGATTCCAAGCAGAGCGTTGGAGAACGCCATACCTGCAAGGCACTGTGCGTAATGCATCTGCTCTCTTGCTTCCATGTTGCAGTTGTAGGATGCCGGCAGATAATCCAGAACCATCTCAATAGCCTGAAGCGCAAGCGGATCTGTGAACGGTCCGTGCAGTGTGGATACATATGCCTCAATTGCATGTGTCAGAGCATCCATTCCTGTGTAGGCAACCTGTTTTACCGGAAGACCTGATACAAGGTCCGGATCTACGATAGCAACATCCGGTGTGATATTGAAATCAGCAAGCGGATATTTAACGCCTGTATTGTAATCTGTAATTACGGAGAAAGCTGTAACCTCTGTCGCTGTTCCTGAAGTAGACGGGATAGCGGCAAATTTTGCCTTTGTTCTCAGTTCCGGGAAGTTAAACGGAGTGCAGAGATCCTCGAATGATGTATCCGGATACTCATAGAAAGCCCACATAGCTTTCGCCGCATCGATCGGAGAACCGCCTCCCATGGATACGATCCAGTCAGGCCCGAATTTACGCATAGCCTCCGCGCCTCTCATTACTGTGTCTACAGAAGGATCCGGCTCAACTCCTTCAAACAGTTCCACTTCCATACCTGCCTCTTTCAGGTAGTTGACTGCCTTGTCAAGAAATCCCTGACGTCTCATGGAGCCGCCGCCCACAACGAGCATTGCTTTTTTTCCTTTCAGATTTTTCAGTTCTTCCAGACATCCTTTTCCGTGATAAATGTCTCTTGGTAAACAAAATCTGCTCATAATAGCATCTCCTTTATGTATTGTTATTTTTTTAACGTAGTCATTATAACTCTTATGAAACAAAAAAACAACCCCATTATTGTTAAAAATATATAAATATTTTTTCAACAAAAGGGTTGTTTTTATTTATGTGCGACAGCGCTCGATTATCAGTCCGATGCCCGCCTAATCTGTTGTAATATAGTTTCTCGTCGTCACATCCGTTGACTTTTCGTTGCTGTTATTGACGAGAACAGCATTGAATATAGTCTGAGCGTTTTCCGGCATCTGCACCGGACCGCTGTACTGATAGGTCGAAGAAGACGAAGGATCCGGTGTGGAACCGTCCATCGTATAATAAGCCGTGTAACCTTCCGGCACTGTAATGGTAATTTCCGTCGGCTCCGTATATCTTCCGGTGGAAGGTGTTACCGCCGGGGCGTCCGCAATCGGAAATTCAATCGAATATGTGCCTGACGAAACCACACTTGGAATTCCATTGGCGTTTACGGCAATCGCCCGGATCTCTACCTCTCCCTCCGTCTGAAGCAGCACCGGCTCTGTATATGCGGTCCCGTTTTCAACAGTGGGATCTGTTCCGTCCAACGTATAGTAGATGTTTCCGCCGGTCTCCGAAGAAATGGCAATTTCCTGCACCTCAGTGTAATCTCCCGGTTCCGGAGTAAATTCCGGCGCTTCGGAGATATAATCTGACACTGCGTTCAGCACGCTTTTATCATCACAGTTCTGGAGAAGCACAGACACTTTTGCCTGCTGTTCCGTATCCATATAGAACTGGATGGCAGCCTGGTAAAGCGCCGCGTTAGTCGGCTGTGTCTCAATGGCATCCAGAAATACCTCTTCCGCACTGTCCAGGTCATCCTGATCAATATATACCTCGGCATATCCGGTATAAGCATCCGCCCGTGACTTGTCTTTTACAATGGCGCGCTTGAAATAATTCTCCGCACTGCTGTAATCACGGCTCTGTATCGCGCGATATCCTTTGTTAATCATTCCCGTATAGGAATTCTGGTACGCGACGAAAATTCCGGCTCCGATCACAATAAGCACCGCAAATATCGCGATCAGCAGTCTGCGGCGTTTGCGCTTTGCCGCTTCCAGGCGTTTCTGCTGTCTCTGCCGCCTGAGATCTTCCGTGTTCTGTCTGCGGCGCTGCATATTCGCCGTATTCTGGCTCTGGCGCCGTACATTTCCCGTACCGCGCCTGGCATCTTCTTCGCCGGGTCTGCGGGAACGGGCACGTCTTCTCTCGCGAATGCGGTCCATTTCTCCCTGGCTTATGACCCGGGTGGAATTCACATTTTTCGTTCTGTCATCTCTTCTGTATCTTCTGATATCATCGGTCTGTATCTGGCGTGTGGCGCCCTCCACAGACCCTCTGACCTCTCTTGCGAGAACATCATCCAGCGGATTATAGTCCGGTACGATCTGCACTTCAGCTCCGCATTTGGGGCAGACCATCTGATCATCCGGGATAATTGCTCCGCAATGGGCACATCTCA
>CALWBC010000284.1 GCA_944375755.1 uncultured Mediterraneibacter sp.
GGTTCTTCGCAAGCTGCTGGGTAATGGTGCTTCCGCCCTCCACATAGGCTCCCGCCCGGATATCATTTACAAGCGCCCGCCCGATCGCGATCGGATCGATCCCCGGATGGCTGTAAAACCGCTTGTCTTCCACAGCCAGAACCGCGTCCACATAAGTGTCCGGCAGTTCCTCCATGGTCGTATAATGATCGATGGACTGAATCTCAGCGGCCATCTCTTCCACACTCCTGTGTTCCAGGGCCTCGCGATAGTCAAGATAACCTTTCACGCACAGAATACCCGCTGCAATCACAATGCAGAGGAACAGAAAAGAACACAGTCTTTTGATCCATTTCATACGATATGTATTCTCCTTTCATACATACAGTATAGCGGACAAGTCTGTGTTCTTCCATTACATTTCCTTACGATTTTCTTAATTCTCTTACAAATTTGTAAGTTTCGGCATTTTCCGCCCTACTTTGTCGTGCTGCCAAAGCCTCCGTTTCTGATTTCCGTGGCATCGTCATCCAGCGTAATTCCGTATTCGACAAATATTCCCTGCATGAATCCCTGACCCGCGCCAAGTTCGATGGTTTTCCCTTCATTAGTATCATTGGTCATCTTGCAGAAAATATGCCCTTCATTATCAGAGGCATAGTAATCGCTGTCAATGATTCCCACCGTATTATTCAGCTGCAGTCTGTATTTAAATCCCAGCCCGCTTCTCGGATAGCATTTCAGCACCCATTCCGGCTCCATCCAGACACGGATTCCGGTCGGAATCTTCACCGTCTCGCCCGGGGCAAGCTTCAGTTCAGCAGGAAGGAAGAAGTCATATCCCGCACTTCCCGCCGTAGCGCGCCGGGGAAGCCGGATTCCATCATAGGCAGATACGATCTCCGACTCATCCGTTTCTCCGAAACAGTCAATCCAGCCTTCTTTAAACTGTTCGTAACTTACTTTTTCAAATTTTGCTATTCTCTTCATATGCTGTCTCTCCCCGGTTTCCAGATCATGTCACTGCTGATATCCGCAAGTGAATATGCGCCGCACATCTTCATGGTATCCTCAAGCTCCGATGCCAGCTTTGACGCATAAGCGCCAACGCCTTCTTCCGCGCCCCCGTATACCGCTGTTACAAACGGCCGCGCGATAAGCACTGCATCGGCTCCGAGCGCCAGCGCCTTGAACACATCCACGCCGGTGCGGATGCCGCCATCCACAAAGATCTTCATCCTGCCGTCTACCGCCTTTACAATGGAAGGAAGCACTTCCGCCGTTGCAGGGCACTGATCCAGAACGCGTCCGCCATGATTGGATACCACGATCCCCTGAACGCCTGCTTCCAGCGCTTTAAGCGCTCCCTTCGGCGTCATGATTCCCTTGAGAACAAACGGGATTTCTGCCATCTTGACGATTTCCTTCAGTTCATCGACAGATTTGCTTCCGGCCGGCGGATTCAGATTCTGAAGAAAAGGAAGGCCTGCGGCGTCAATATCCATAGCCACCGCGAACGCGCCGGATTTTTTCACCAGTTCCATTTTTTCCCGGATTGTATCCATATCCCACGGTTTAACCGTCGGAATTCCCTGGCCGTTCAGCCCGCGGATTGCATTCGTCGCCTCAATCATCACATTATAATCGGTTCCATCTCCTGTAAACGCCGCAATCCCGCTGTCCGCGCAGCCTTTTAAAAGAATCTCATTGTATTCCTGATCCGTATAACGATCTCCGTAATGCAGTTTAACCGCGCCCACCGGTCCCGCGAAGAACGGATATGCAAATTTTTTTCCGAACAGTTCAATGGTCGTATCCAGCGGTTTCTGTTCACAGATCGTATCCATATTGATTCGCACATCCTGCCATTTCTCATAGTTTCTCATGGCAAGGTCGCCGACACCCTTTGCTCCCGGCCCCGGCATCGTATTTCTGCAGGCAGCCCCGTTACAGACCGGACATGCCTTGCAGTAAGGGCCGATATTTCCCCTCGCGTTTTTGATTACATCCTGATAATTCATATGTATTTCCTCTCTCTTCTGATATTTTCCTGGTTTTCAGGCGAATATGCCGGATTCCTCCAGCACGTTCAGGATTTCCTCTATTATCCCGGTATCCACCACAAGCGCCATCCTGACATAGCCCTCGCCGTTTGTTCCGAACGCGCTTCCCGGAGTTACGATCACTCCGGTCTTTTCCATCAGTTTCATACAGAAGTCCACGGAAGATTCATATCCTTCCGGAATCTTCGCCCACACAAACATGGTTCCCTGACTGTCCGGCACATTCCATCCGATTCTTCTCAGACCGCCGCACAGAGCGCTGTTTCTCCGTCCGTATTCTTTTCTCTGTTCCTCAATAAAATCATCCGGCCCTGTCAGAGCAGCGATCGCCGCATACTGCACCGGATAAAAGATTCCGTAGTCAATCTGTGAGCGCAGAAGACGGAACCTGCTGACAATCTCTTTGTTTCCCACTACAAAGGAAATCCTTGCACCGGTCAGATTATAGGATTTGGAAAGAGAATAAAACTCCACTCCCACCTCTTTCGCCCCCTCGTAAGCAAGGAAAGATTTTCCCGGCCGGTCCGTAAAGGTAATATCCGAATACGCATTGTCATGAAGGATCACGATATCATGCTTCCGGGCAAATTCAATCAGCCTGACATAGAAATCATCCGGCGCACAGACACAGACCGGATTGAGCGGATAGGAAACAATCATATATTTTGTTTTCACGAGCGTCTCTTCCGGAATGCTGTCCAGATCCGGAAGATATCCGTTCTCCTCCCGAATTTCATAATAGCGTACATCCGCTTTCGCCATAATACCGCTCATCTCAAACATGGGATATCCCGGATTCGGCACAAGAATCACATCTCCCGGATCACAGAAGATCATCCCGATATGCGCCATGGCCTCCTGAGAACCGTACACGGACATAATCTCATCCGTCTCCAGATGTACACCGAAACGTTTCTCATAGCGGTACTGTACCGCCTCCAGAAGTTCCGGCAGATCTGCCAGTGAGTACTTGTAATTCTCGGCCTTTCCGCAGGCTTCCTGCATGGCTCTCATCACATGGGGCGCCGGCTTGAAATCCGGTGTTCCCACAGAGAGATTGTAAACTTTTCGTCCTTCTCTTAAAAGCTCCTCCTTCTTTTCGTTTAATGCGCCGAAGATCCCCGGCTTAAAATCATTGATCAGACTTGAAAAATGTCTGCTGTCCAATGTAATCATCCTGCCTTTCCGCTGTATATTTTACTTAAATAATTTAAACGGTGTCCCGTAAAGGTCGTAAGGGGTCACCTGATAAACGTAATAAGTAACTCAACCCACGCCGCATATGATACCGTTTTTATCGAATATATCAAGTATTTCCCAAGAAAAA
>CALWBC010000285.1 GCA_944375755.1 uncultured Mediterraneibacter sp.
CTTCTGGCCGCGCCTTATTTTCTTACAGCTGTTATTCATTCACTTCCCGTTTGAAAGATTATGAAACCAGCCCTATTTCAGGACCTTTTCTGCGGGGATGGAGATGTGGGAGGGTGACTTCGGAAGGAAATTTAGTGCATCTTAAAGTTTCGGGGGCGGACGTTAAGGCTGTCGGCGGAGTTGTCTGAGCGCAAGCGAGTTCTCCGTCGGCAGTCATTGCATTTAGTCCGCACCCGGAACTTTTAGCTGCACTTATTTCCTGCAGCGGAACCCGTACGCATCTCCATCCCTGCAGAAATACGTTCTGGAAAAATTCCTCCGGTCTCGTCTGTTTTAACATTAAGGGTTAATGAATAAAACAGCTTCCATTACTTCTGCGCTGAAATTTTCTCTGCCAGCTCATTCAGGTAAACCCACCGCTCCGTCTTCTCGTCCAGCTTTTCCTGCGTCTGCTCCTGCTCTTCCATCAGTTCCCGAAGCTTCACGGAATTGGTGGCGTTTGCCGCGATCTGTCTCTCGATCCCATCCAGCTTCTCTTCCAGAGCGGCGATCTCGTCGTCAATGGTTTCGTATTCTCTCTGTTCCTTATAGGAAAACTTCAGTTTCGCGGAATGAGTCTTCCAGCTTTTTTCCTGCCGGCCATTCCCTGATTCCGCTCCCTGTCCGTCATTGTCCTGTATGCCGCCTGCTTTTCCGCCACTCTGTTTTCCGCTGTTTTGTTTCTCAGCGTTCAGCCTTCCGTTATCTCCCGTCTTCCCTGGGTTTTCCCGTTTCTTCGCCTCAAGGTAATCCGTATAGCCGCCCTCATACTGGCGCGCATGTCCATTTCCGTCCAGTTCGAAGATCCGGTCTACCACATTATCGAGGAAATACCGGTCATGGGACACGGTAATCACAATGCCGGAGAAGGAGTTCAGATAGTCCTCCAGAATGGTAAGGGTCGGAATATCCAGATTATTCCCCGCCTCGTCAAAGAGAAGGACATTGGCGTTTTCCGCAAGAACTCCCAGAAGATACAGACGCCGCTTCTCCCCGCCTGAGAGTTTCCCGATGGGAGCGTACTGCATGTCAGGCGTAAAGAGGAAGCGCTCCAGAAGGGCGGACGCGCTGATCTTCCCGTCTGTAGTTGTAATATATTCCGCGATATCCTTCACATAGTCAATGACCCGCTGGCTGTCATCCATATGCTGTTCTTCCTGGGCAAAATATCCGATCCGGATGGTCTCTCCGATCTCAACATGGCCGGAATCCGGCTGCACAATGCCTGCAATCATCTTAAGCAGAGTGGATTTGCCGCAGCCGTTAGGGCCGATGATTCCAAGGCGCTGATTCTTCAGCACAATATAGCTGAAATCTTCCAGGATCTTCTTATCTCCATAACTCTTGCTGATATGGTGAAGCTCAATGGTCTTCTTCCCCATCCTGGTCTCCACAGACCCCAGCTCCACGGTCTGATCCTGCACCGGCGCCTTTCCGTTTTTCAGCGCCTCCAGCCGTTCCAGTCTTGCCTTCTGCTTCGTAGTTCTGGCCCGGCATCCCCGCTTCGCCCACTCCAGTTCCATCCGAAGGACGCTCTGGCGCTTCCTCTCACTGGCAAGCTCCATCTCCTCCCGGGCAGCCTTAAGCTCCAGAAAGCCCGAATAGTCCGAGTCGTATCCGTACATGTTGCCATGGCTGATTTCCAGAATCCGGCTGCACACCCGGTCCAGAAAATACCGGTCATGGGTTACCATAACCACCGTGCCGCGGTATCCCCTTAAATACTCTTCCAGCCAGGCGATCATCTGTCCATCCAGATGATTGGTAGGCTCGTCCAGAAGCAGCACATCAAAATCATCGGAAAGCGTTTTCGCCAGCACAACTCTTCTCTTCTGTCCGCCAGAGAGGTGTTCGATCTTCTGGTCAAACTCCGTGATTCCCAGTTCCATCAGGTTCGCCTCCACCTGCCAGCCCATATCACCCGAGCTTTCCAGTGCATAAGAATGGATGTCAGCCCCTTCCGGGAAGACCGGGTTCTGAGGCACGTAGGCAATCTTCAGTCCGTTCTGCCGGACGATCTGCCCTTCATCCGGCACCTCTTCCCCTGCAATCATTTTTAAAAGCGGGGATTTTCCGGTTCCGTTAATCCCGACAATTCCGATCTTGTCTCCCTGCTGGATGCCGAAGGAAGCGTCATCATAGATGACTTTCTCCCCATATATTTTACTGATATGTTCGATATTGATAATATTCATATGTCCTGATTCTCCTGTGTATCCGTCAATCTGTAATCTGTTTTCACATAACAGCTCACGAAACTGTTGCGACTTCATTTGTAATTTTCGCACCCTCTATTGTGATCGGTAAGCGCCGGATTGTCAACCGGGAACTCCAGCCTCACGGTAAACAGATTTCCATCAAGGGAAGCCTCTGCCGTTCCTCCCATACGCTCCGTAAGGCCTTTGGCAATGGACAGGCCCAGCCCGGCAGATGAGTGCGTCCGCGCCGAGTCCGCCCTGTAAAACCGGCTGAATACCTGATTCATATCGATTTCTTCCGGATGCTCCGTATCATTCGCGCACTCAAATCCTGTCCTTTCGTTTTCACAGTACAGTTTCAGAGAGATTCTGCCCTTTCCGTGTACCAGAGCGTTTTTCACGAGATTCTGCACTGCCCTGCGGACCGCTTCCTCATTTCCTCTGATATACAGATGCCCGTCGCAGAAATCCGCCTGGGGTTCTATGCCTTTCGCCTGAAACTCATCGTAAAAAGAAAACACCGTATCACAGACACATTTTCCGAAATCCATGATCTCTGTCTCCAGCTTATATTCCGCATCCTGAAGTCTCGTATAGGTAAACAGCTCTTCCAGCATGTCTTTCAGACTCCCGATCCGCGTCTGAATCACCCGGATATATCTCTGCCGTTCCTCCTCTGAATCGCTTGTCAGGAGAAACTGAAAATATCCGTCCAGAGAAGTCAGCGGAGTCCGGATATCATGGGAGAGATTGGTGATCGTCTCTTTTAAGTGCGCTTCATTATTCCGCACATCTTCCCGGATCTTTCTGGACTGATCCACGATGTCGTTCATCCCGTCAATCAGTTCATTTAATTCCGTAAACGGCAGATCGGAGGTCAGCCGCATATTGGTATTCTCTTCTTTCATAAACGACAGATGGCGGCAGATCTTTCGGATCTGTCGCCTGTATAAAATCAGTATCACAACAGCTGCAGCCGCCAGTATCGAAGCGGCAGTCGCCCATATCATCATCTCTATCTCTCCTTATCGGACATCACGTTTATTCAGAATCAGCATGGCAATGGCTGTGGAAATCAGAAGGAAAACACATCCCACCGCACATCCCCGTATAAGAACTTCAGAGGGCGCTCCCATTCCTACCGCGGGGATATTTCCCTCCATCACGTATCTGGTGATGTCAAAATTCCATTTGGGCCGGAACTGTCCGACCGCGCGGTTGATCAGGGAATAAACCGGAACCAGCAGACCCATAACAGCCAGAATTCCAGCCGTCATGGCAAATGCGGAGCTTCGGGTAACAATGCTCAGAAGCTGGATCAGTGCGGAAAATCCCAGATTCAGCAGATACTGCACCGCCAGAAAAAGGAACAGATCTTTCACTGGTCCGACACAGATCCGGTTTCCCCATAAAATCATACCGCTCAGGACAATCCCCGCTGAGAATACCGCCATCATCAGAAATATCTGAATCGCTGCCGCCACTGCCTTTGACAGTGCCAGTACACCCCGGTGCGGGAGCTGCCCCGCAATGTTCTTGATATATCCGTTTTTCTGATCCGCGTTTGCGAACAGAGCAGAAAAAATAACGCACAGCAGCGTAAGCAGTCCGCTTCTCATTCCCGTCCCGATCAGTTCTCCGGCCTCAATATCTCCGGAAATCCACGCGGGGTCCGTATCCGAATAAATGCCCATCTGCAGTTCATCATCCGCCTGAGACTCCGCCTCCATCTCCTGGGCATACCCGGCATCATCCGCCATCGCATCAAGGTCCGAATTTGTCATCAGTATAAAAAACACCGCAAGCCCTGCCGTAACAGCCAGAATCACCCATGTGGATACAGAGTGAAACATCCGGTAAATATCCATTTTCATCAGATTAAACATCGAGCGCACCTCCCGTCAGATTTAAGTAGTAGTCTTCCAGAGCTTCATTCTTCACCGTGATTCCCATGGTTTTTACCTGATTCCGGGCAAGCGCCATGGTGATCTCACCACTGTCATTCAGATGCTCAAAGATATGAATCGTATCCGCATCCACTACTTTGTAATCCGTGATTCCGATTCCGTCCAGAACAGTGCACGCCTTTTGCGTATTATCTGTCTTAAGTTCAATCCGCTCGCTGCATCTTGACAGCAGCTCTTCTCTGGTAAGCTCCTGAAGCAGGACTCCATCGTGAATGATCCCGTAACGGGTGGCGATTTTTGAAAGCTCCTCCAGAATATGACTGGATATGATAAATGTAATGTTTCTCTCCCGGTTCAGCTGCGCAATGGTTTCGCGCACTTCCGCGATTCCCTGTGGATCCAGCCCGTTAATAGGTTCATCCAGAATAACCAGATCCGGATCTCCGACAAGAGCCAGCGCGATGCCAAGCCGCTGTTTCATGCCCATAGAAAAATGCTTCGCCTTTTTTCTGCCCGTGCCGGACAGTCCCACAATATCAAGAAGTTCCTCAATCTCACCTTTTTTCCGGATTCCCATGGCCAGACATTTGATCTTCAGATTTTCCGCCGCCGACATATTGGGGTAGATTCCCGGACGCTCGATCAGCGCCCCCACACGGGACAGATAGCGGCGGGTCTCTTTTCCTTTCTTTCCAAACAGCGAAAACTCTCCGTCCGTTGGTACGGCCAGTCCGCTGATCATTCTCAGGAATGTTGTCTTACCGGCGCCGTTTCGCCCGATCAGACCGTAGATATCACCCTGCCGGATATGGATATTAACGGCATTGACCGCCTTATGCCTGCCGTACTGCTTTGTCAGGCCGTTTGTCTCTAATAAATATCTCATCTCGTCTTCCTCCTTTGCTTTACACTGCCTATTTTATTCATCGGATACTAATAAAACGCAAAGCAAAGTTTAAGAAAAGTTAAAGTT
>CALWBC010000286.1 GCA_944375755.1 uncultured Mediterraneibacter sp.
GCATATAGATCAGATTTCTCCCGTCTCTGACCGCCTGCCTGGCAAAGGGCAGGGCAAAGAATTTAAAATCCTCCAGATCCGATACGCTCCAGACCACGTTGTCCCCCATCCGGATATAGTTTAAAAGTTCGTCCATTCCCGGCAGTCCGCTCTGTATTTTATCAAACGCTCCCATCAGATACCTCCTGTCACAACCTGCGCCGGTCTGAAAAGCCGGCATAATTCGTTTCCACATAAAAAACGGACAAAGAAATTCTCTGCGAACTTCTTTGTCCGTTTTTATTATAATACAGTGGTCAGGAAAAGACAATCAGCGGATTCTTCTCTCACAGCGCCTATACTCCCGCTATTCCTTTCCCTTCAGGCACTCCTTCAGCGCATCCACATACATGTCTCCCGTCCTGCTTAAGATCGTATTCTTCCTGGTAATATACCCGATCTCCATCACGCTGTTTCTGTTCTCCTCGTCATCCCGGAAGGGCACCGCCAGAAATTCATTTCCATTCAGATCCTCGCTGATAATGCCCGAACACAAAGTATATCCGTTCAGGCCCACCATCAGGTTTAACATGGTCGCCCGGTCGTTTGCGCGGATCATCCGGGGATACTCATTGGTGGAGAGAATCTCCTCCGCAAAATAGAATGAACTGTTATCCCCCTGTTCGAATGTCAGACAGGGATAATCGGCAAGCTGGTCGAATCCGATGGACTCTTCCCCCGCGAGAGGATGATGTTTCCAGAGATACACATAGGCCTGACAGTCAATCAGATGGTGAAAGACAAGGCCCGCGGACTTCAGCAGTCTCTCCATGCATTTCCGGTTGAAATCACACAGGTAGAGAACCCCCACCTCGCTTCGAAGCGTGCTCACATCCCGGATCACCTCGGCGGTCTGCGTCTCCCGGATAGCGAACTCATACTCCGACATGTCGAACTTCCGCGCCATATCCACAAAAGCTTTCACAGCAAAGGAATAATGCTGGGTGGAGACTCCGAATTTTTTCTTCCGCACGCCGCCTTTCCCGTAGCGTTCCATAATGCTCTCGTACTGGCCGTAAAGTTCTTTCGCGTAGAGCAGGAACTCCGCTCCGTCTCCGGTCAGCGTAACGCCTCTTCCGCTTCTGTGAAACAAGGTGATCCCCAGTTCTTTTTCCAGCTCCTGCACGGCACTGGTAAGCGAAGGCTGGGCCACATACAGCCGCTCGGCCGCCTTGTTGATGGATCTGGTTTCCGCTATGACAATGATGTAGTTTAACTGCGTAAGCGTCATTTTACTGTCCTCTTATTTCTTAGATTTTTCTCCGGAAAAGATCATCTCTTTTTAGAAATACAAAAACCGCTGCCAGCACAATCACCACACCCGCGCCAATCTTCGCCCAGTCGCTTCCTGTCAGGGAAGCCAGATTAAAGCAGCGGACATTGACCCACATCTGATTGATTTTCTGATTATTCTCCTGGTCAAAATACTGCATAACCACAGCCCGGTCCAGAACTTCCTCCGGCGGATACTGAGCAAACAGCTGACGGTTGATCTGATCTGACTCCGCTGTAATCACGTAATCCGGATCCGAGTCATCGCCGCTGAAAAAGAATCCCACCGGGTACTCGATCGTATCCTCCGCATCTTCTTCCGCGCCGTAACACCAGTCCGCGTACGCGTAAATGATATCACTGTCCCCGCCGGCGATCACGGATGTGTAACCGATATAATACATGTTGCGCACCACATTGTCCGGTCTTGACATGAAATTGATGAACGCCTCGGCCGCCTGCTGCTTTGCCGCGTCTCCATCAATACCGTCCCGGATCATGACCCATCCGTCGAACCACACGTTCGTGCACTCCTCCGGCACCGCGTAGGCCAGTATATAATCGTCAATCTCCGCCTGATCCAGCGTGTAAACCGCATCGCCGGACCACTGGTAATTGGCCAGCACCTTTCCGGTCACCATATCCGCTTTTCCGCTGTCGGACTCAAAGGAATAGGCATTTTCCTTCATCTGCTTTAAAATATCTTCCGCCGCCGCAACGGTCTTGTCATCCGTCCGGTTCATCAGCTCCGTAATCTTCTCCAGACGGTCATCCGAACTGACAAATTCCGGACTGAGCAGTTCATCTTCATTGAGGATTCCAAGCGCCGCGAAATAGCTGTCGCGCACATTGTCCTTGATGGTTACCTGCCCTTTATATTTGGGATCCGCAAGGATCGCCCAGTGAGAGGCTTCCTCCTCTGTTATTTTCTCCGGATTGTAAACGATTCCGGTTGTCCCCCACATATATCCCGCCGCATACCGGCTCCATGGCTCGCCGTTAATGGTATTCGTATCATAGATATTCCGGATATAATCCGAAACGCCCCGGATATAATAATTTTCCTCAATATCCGGGTCAAAGAAACTCTCTGACAGAGGCTGCAGCCTGCCCTCCGCGATCAGCTTCATGAACATATACTCGGAGGGACAGACCAGATCAAAATTATTGCCCAGTGTCATCTGATTGTAGAGATCCTCATTCGTGCCGAAAGTCGAATATTCCACATCCACTTCCACTCCATAGGTGTCCAGATACCACTGTTCGAAATCTTCCACCATGGAATTCTCTCCGAAAATCACCGTGTGGTCCCGGTCGTCCAGTTCAATCGCTTCCTCCTCGTCCCAGTCTCCTTCATCGATATATTCTTCCCAGTTGGCAATCCGAAGTGTCACTTTGCCGCCGTCCGCCCGTCCGGACTCGGACGCCTCCGTCTGTTCCGGATCCGACTGCGCATGGGCCGTCAGCACCGCCCCCGGCATGGCAGCCGCCAGAACAGCGGACAGCAGAACGGGAACAGCGGCAGCGGATACCGCGGCAAAAGGCGGCCGCTTCCCTCTAGTCTCTTTCCCTGCTGTCATAAGCATTCACCTCCTGCTCTTTCACTGCCTTTGAAGAAGCCAGATTCATAAGAACCACAGCCAGGATCACAACAAGAAATATCACGGTGGAAAGAGCCCACAGCGCTGTCTTGATCTCGGTCTGCGCGCCTCTCGTGGCATTGACCACATAAGTGCTGATCGTATCAAAAGTGGCCGGCTTCGTGTAGGTCGATATAAAATAGTCATCCAGTGACAGTGTGATGGACAGCATGAAGCCGGAAACAATTCCCGGAACAATCTGCGGAATCACGATCTTGTAAAGCGCCTGAAAGGGCGTCGCGCCCAGGTCCAGAGCCGCCTCGTAAAGCCCGCTGTCCATCTGCTTGAGTCTCGGCATAACGGCAAGATACACAAAAGGAGTACACATAACCACATGCCCGATCACAAGCGGTACAAAGGTATTTTTCTCAATTCCAAACACTACAATCAAAAGAATGCAGATAGAAAACGCAGTCACTACATCCGCATTTACAACCGGAACCTGATTGGCTGTTTCCACAAGCATCCTTGTCTTCGGGCCGGAATAAAAGGCCCCCACCGCTCCCAGGGTTCCGAGAATTGACGCGATCAGCGCAGCCCCCACTGCCAGCAGAAGCGTTCCCACGATCATATTTCTCAGTTCTTCCGTTGTAAACAGGGTCACATAATTATGCAGGGAAAATCCCCGCACAGCGCCGATAGTCGTTGAGTCGGTGAAACTGTAAAACGCCAGGATCAGCACCGGTATATACATAAACAGTGCCACAAGGACAAGCCATGAGTATGAGAGTATTTTTTTCATTACAGCACCGCCCCCCTGTTCTTCGCGTCATTCTGATCTCCGCCTCCGGTGATAATTGATACAACACAGATCACCGCAAACAGAATCAGGGAAATCATGGATCCGTTGTGCCAGTCATAAATGTTGAAATAACTTCCGATCAGAGATCCCATAATATACGTACTGTTGTAAATCATATCCAGTATTACATAGTTTGTCATGGCCGGAAGGAACGTCATCGTTATTCCGCTTACAACCCCCGGCATGGACAGCGGAAGTGTCACACGGAAAAAGACCGCCGCAGGTCCCGCTCCCAGATCGCTTGCCGCCTCCAGCAGACTCTTGTCAAGCTGGAGCAGCGTTGTGTAAAGGGGCATAATCATAAAAGGCAGGAAATCATATGTCATGGCAATTACCGTATTCAGGAACGGATGCAGTGACAGATTTCCTTCCAGAAGAGTCAGTATCTCCTTCAGAGCCGTCACCCTCAAGGTGAAATTAATCCACATGGGAAGGATAAACAGCATCAGTAGCACCGGTCCTCTTTTCAGCCCGCTTCGCGCCAGCACATAGGCCACCGGATAGGCAACCACAAGACAGACCACTGTCACCACGGCCGCCACCACGATACTGTAGCACAGCGTGCCTATCGTATTGCCGTTGGTAAAGAAGCTGAGCAGATTTTCCAGCGTAAATCTTCCGCTGCCGTCCGTAAACGCATAGTAAACAATCACTGCCAGAGGCAGCACCACAAAACAGATCAGAAACAGGGCATAGGGAATACACAGCTGTTTCCGGCTGAAACGAAATATCTTCATTCTCTATCCCTGCCTTCTCTTCAGTATAATCTGATCCGCCGGAATCATAAGGCTTACATGGTCGCCCTCATTCCAGAGATCATCCTCATCCAGTACAAAATCTTCCTCCGTAGCGGTACGCACCGTATAGTTGTAATGGCTTCCTTTATAGATGAAGGAAATGATGTTTCCATCCGCCCTGTACTCCATCGGTTCATCGCTCATGGAGACCGCCTTGACCGGCACTTCCACCGTCACCTCCATGCCGGACAGATCAATCTCCTGTCCGTCCGCAGTAACAATCGAACTCTCCCCTGCCATCCGTGAGCCCTCATAC
>CALWBC010000287.1 GCA_944375755.1 uncultured Mediterraneibacter sp.
GCCATGATTAAAAAATATGGTATAGATTTGTCAAAGTTCTGGCACATAACTGAGTGGGGTAGTTCTGGTGTTGCAGACCCACGCCTTACCACTTGGCTACTGCGCCTTATTCTGTTGTTCACACACATCATATCAAAAAATACATGTGTGTAATGACCCCGACGGGAATCGAACCCGTGTTACCGCCGTGAAAGGGCGATGTCTTAACCGCTTGACCACGGGGCCATATACAGTCACTGCCTTCACAGTGACCGTCCTATATGTTAGCATACAGGATAAATAATTGCAAGCACTTTTTTCACATTAAATACATTTTTTTATAAAAGTCTTCAGATCTGATAATCACTCTTTGTAAACGGGATATCCAAGGTCTTCATCACTTCTTCCACCTGCTCCACATTTTTCGGGCCATAGAGCGGAACACACGGGAAGTCCTGCTGCCCGAAGAATCCGAGCACGACCTGAGATACCGTAGCCTGATATTTTTCACAGAGTTCTCTGACACGTTCAGCCATTTTTCGGTTTCCTTCCGTGTCATACGGGCTGCCTTTTACTCCTTCCGCTCCTTTTGCCATATATTTATGGAAGTAACCACTGCACACACCCATGTACGGCATAAGCAGATTATCCGGATTATTTCTGTGATACTCCTGCATCTCCTCATCCGCGTAGGCAAGGGTATCATCCTCCATTGGATTCATATACTTATACCCCAGATTATACAGACACTGGTTCGCCGCAAATCCTCTGTATCCGTGCGCCGCGCAATATTCATCCGCTTCCTTCATCCTTGCCGTGGACCAGTTAGAACATGCGTAATAACGGATTTTTCCCTGCTTTCTGAACCCTTCCATGATTTCAATCAGTTCGCTTACCGGCTGCTCAGTGTTATCTCGATGATAAAAGTAAAGATCAATATAATCCGTCCGAAGCTTCTGTAACGAAGAATCCAGATCGGACTGCATATCTTCCTGTGACATGCGGCTGACATGAAGGTCCGGATTCTCAACAGTCATATCCGGGTGCCCTCCTTTTGTCGCGATCACTACCTGTTCCCGTTTTCCGCTTCTTGCCAGCCAGTCACCGATGGTTCGCTCGCTTCTCGCCCTCTCCGGTTTCACCCAGTCCGAATAAACATGAGCAGTATCGATCAGATTCCCTCCATAATACAGAAACGCGTCAAATATCCGGTCAGCATCCGCGCCGTCCCAGGCAAGCCCTGCATTTACTGTTCCCAGTCCGATCGGAAATAATTCCAGTTCCGTGTTTGGTATTACGATTTTTTTCTCCATATGCGTTTTCTCCGTACTTCCGTTTTCTCTTTTTCCATTATAGACCACTTTTCCTGCTTCTGTCCATCAGCTTGCAGAATATTATCGCAGTCCCGGTACTGATAGCTGTAGCCACGATTCCCGCTCCCACGATTGCCGCCGGGTTCGGACTTCCATACTCACTCCGGTAAGCGATTACATTCACCGGAATCAGCTGCAGAGAAGAGATATTTATAATAAGGAATGTACACATCTCATTGCTTGCAACGCCTTTCTTCCGAACAATTCCGGAAATTTTTCTATTTCTTCTATCATCTTCCAGTTTACCAAGTTCTTCCATAGCTCTTAAGCCCGCCGGTGTGGCCGCCCAGCCAAGCCCCAGAAAATTGGCAATAAAATTTGTCGCAATGTGCTCCTCTGCCTTATGACCTTCCGGAAGCCCCGGAAACAGGAATCGAATCAGCGGCCTCATCTTTACCGACGCCTTTCTGATAATCCCCGCCTCTGATGCGATTTCCATAATTCCTGTCCAGAATGCCATCACTCCAATCATTGTAATGCACAGTGTAACCGCCTCTTTTGACGAGTCAAGCGCAGCATTCGTTATATCCTGCATCCGGCCGCCGAACGCCCCGAATATAACTCCGGCCAGTATCATCCCCGCCCACAGATAATTCAGCATATTCTCACCTCTGCTCCTCCCCTGTCATCTTCCACATGTAATCTTCGACTATCGCGAACGGTGCCGGTCCCACTCTGAGTACGGCTTCATGGAACTCCTTCTGCGAGAATTCGTCCCCTTTTTCATCCACCCAGTCCTTTTTTAATTCCAGGAATTCCACATAACCAATATAATATTTCAGGTAATTCCCCGGGGAGCCGATTATCAGATCATAGATTTTTTCAATACTCCCGGCGTCTGTAATCCCATATGCGCTGAAAAACTCCACAGTGTCCATCCTGCTCCATCCGTCATAGTGGATACCAATATCAGCAAGCGCATAGAGTCCCAGTATGATAGAACTGTTTTTCTGGAGAAGCACTGCCTGCTCTTTCAGCAGCGGGGTCAGATAATAGCTCCCCATCTCCGCATAAGTTGCCCAACCTTCCACATATCCTCCAAAATCCATCAGACTCCGAATCGGATCCGGTTCCGTGCTTTCATAATAAACCGTCTGATACAGATGCCCCGGATAGCCTTCATGCGCCAGAGTTGTGAAAAGGGTTAGCTCATCCCCCATCTGGGAACGGTTGATATAGATCACATTCTCCTCCGTATTGTCTATGGCAGGTATCATATAGAAAGCCGGGCTCAGATGTTCCTCCATTTCTTCCGGCACATACTTCACTTCCAGTGATACATCCGGTATTTCCGGAAAGGCGGTGTCTACGGCATCTTTCAGATGACTGAGGATCAGTTCGGCTGGTTCCTGCCCCATATCCTGTTCCAGGGCGGCCGCAGCCTCCTGTGCCTCGTCAGCGGTAATCCCCAGCACCTTTTCCATGGCTTCAAGATCATCGGAAATCTGCCTGCGTATCAGATCCCGCATTTCATCGACAGATCGATCCGATCCCGTCTGCACACGCGCGGACAGTTCGTAGTACTCTGCCCCTTCCGGCAGGCAGACAAGTCCTTTTTCATTTTTCCCGCTCCCCTTGAGTTCCGTTATTCCCGCAATCAGTTTTTCATATGCAGGAGTCACATAATCTTTTACAATAAGCGCATTATCCTGTATATAGTCACTTTTTTCTTTCTCATCAAGATCACTTAGTTCCTCGATTCTGTCAGCAAACGTTGAATACAGATAGTTTCCATCTCCCATATCCAGGAAAGCCTGGCACTGTGCGATCACTTCATCCGCC
This sequence comes from uncultured Mediterraneibacter sp., assembly GCA_944375755.1. Lineage (GTDB taxonomy): Bacteria > Bacillota > Clostridia > Lachnospirales > Lachnospiraceae > Mediterraneibacter. The sequence continues at coordinate 3,135 of CALWBC010000287.1, forward strand.
GCTTTGTCTGCCATAAACAGCCCTGCTGCCGCCTTTTCCCTCTCAAAGGCAAGAAGACTCTCAAAATACTCTCCGGTTGTTTTCAGCAGTGCCAGGTATGTATCCACATCACCTCTGTCATAAAAACAGTATTCTGACAGAACCACAGGGAGCTGAGTCTGCGCTCCGCTGACCAGTCCCAGTGGTTCTTCGTAGAGAAGATAATCCGAGCTCTTATCCATCATTCTGAGCTGATAGAGCAGTATATCATACGTCAGCCTGTTCTGTGTGTTTAATTCATCATACTCCACCTCAAGAAGAGCCTGCCGCATATTCTCACAGGCGGCCCGGTTTTCCGACGCATTCACTTCAAAATTTCCCAACTCTGCAGGCGGCTCCACGATCCCATATGCTTCAGGCTCCTTCAGGGTATAATGAAGATTCACCGAATTGGCCGCCACTTCACTCCGGAAAAGTTCTTCCGTGTATGTTTCAAATTTTTCATCTGCATTCTCCCCTCCGCTGTTCCCGCATCCGGACAAAACCATTATTATACAGAATATCACAACAGTTGCAGAGATGTGTTTTTGTTTCTTATTCACTCTTTTTATTTCTGTTTCTTCGACATTTTTCAGCACTGCTCACTCCCCCGGCAGTTCTTTACTGCATTTTATGAAACGAATCCCTGCCGTATTCCCCATAAATCCGGCATGACGCGCATATAAATAATCAGACTGCATCTGTATACAGGAGGATTCCTATGAACATACTTGTCTATATATCTGATTATATGATTCCGTTTCTCGTTCTCAGCATCGTGATTTACGGAGTATTATCCGGGGTCAACGTATATGACACATTTATCCGCGGGGCAAAGAAGGGCTTTCTCACCGTTATTCGTCTCATGCCTACTCTGATCGGACTGATGGCAGCCGTAGGTATTCTCCGGGGATCCGGTTTTCTTGATTTTATCGCGTCGATAATCGGCAGGTTTTCCGATCTGATCGGCTTTCCGGGAGAACTTGTACCCCTTACTGTTGTAAAAATGTTTTCCTCCTCAGCCGCCACAGGTCTTCTTCTTGACATCTACAGAGAATTCGGTACGGATTCCAGGATCGGACTTATTGCTTCTCTGTCACTTTGCTGTACAGAAACAATCTTCTATACCATGAGCGTCTACTTTATGACTGCTAAGGTCAGACATTCCCGCTATACACTGGCAGGCGCCCTGCTTGCTACTTTCGCCGGTCTGGCAGCCAGTGTATTTCTCGCCGGCTTTGTACAGTCCTGATTCAGGCTCTCCCGCTTCCGGGCAGGGGGTTAAGGGCTGGTTAAGGATTGTCTGAGCTCCGGCTTTGTGCTAAAATAAAAATGTAATCTGGCATAAGCATCCAGGGTTTCCCTGCTTATGCGAAACTATAAATGGAGGTGTCCTTATGGCAAGCGTAACATTAGAACACTTGACTAAGACTTACCCTAACGGATTTATCTCCGTCAACGACGTCAGCCTTCAGATCGAAGACGGCGAATTTGTTGTATTTCACGGTCCCAGCGGATGCGGAAAATCAACGATTCTTCGTATGATTGGCGGACTTGAGGATATCACTTCAGGAGAAATTTATCTGGGAACGGATCTGTTGAATGATATTCTGCCACGTGACAGACGCCTGGCAATGGCATTTCAGAACTATACACTGTACCGGCATTTCAACGCGTACGACAACATGGCACTGGGGCTTCGGCTTCGTGATTTTCCCAGAACAGTCATTGACAGCCGTGTAAAAGACGCAGCGAATTTTCTGGGTATATCCGGTATTCTGGACAAAAAGATCAAAGCTCTCTCAGATGCGGACAAGCAGCGCGTAGCACTGGGCCGCGCGATAGTATGTCACCCGAAGGTTCTTCTGGTGGACGAGGATTTTGCCCGGCAGAACGATGACCGGCGCCGCGAAATGCTCAGAGATATTCTTGCGATTAATGAAAAATATAAAACAACTGTTTTATATGTAACAAATGATTACGACGAAGCGGTAAGCCTGAAGAAAAAAATCGTTTATATGAAAGATGGAAAAATAACAGGCATCGGGTAATTTCTGATGCCTGTTATTTTTCTCATCGCGATTGGTTTTAACTAAAATAGTTTCTTTTTTATTTTTTTATTTTCTCAAGGTAGTTATATATTTCTCTCTTTGGAATCCCACGATCCTTTCCGGTCTGTTTCATCGCTTCTTTTCGATCCATTCCCTGTGACAGATAATACTCCATATGTTCCTCTATGCTCATTTCCGTCCATTTCCTGCGCGCTTCCTGCTCCAGCGCCTCACGGCTAAGCCCTTCAATCACCAGAACACATTCTCCCTTTGGCGTATTCTCCTCATAGTACCGTGCCGCTTCTGACAAAGTACTCTGATACACTGTTTCATGTTTCTTAGTCAGTTCCCTGCACACACTTACTTTTCTGTCACCAAGCCGTCCGTACAGCAGTTTCAGCGTTTTTACCAGACGATGCGGAGCTTCATACAGCACGATGGTTCTGGTTTCTTTCTCAAGGCTCTCCAGCACGTGTTCCTTTTCTTTTTTCTCCGATGGCAGAAATGCCTCAAACGCGAATCTCCTGGTGGGAAGCCCTGAAATTGTCAGTGCCGTTATGCAGGCTGCCGCCCCCGGAACTGCAGTCACACGGACTCCTGCCTCGTGACACATGGCAGCCAGCTCTTCCCCCGGGTCCGAGATGCCCGGCGTACCGGCATCTGTTATCAGAGCGATATCAGCCCCCTCCAGCAGCTTTTCAACGAGTTTTCTTCCTTTCTCAAATTTATTATACTCATGATAACTCGTCATTGGCGTATGAATATCAAAGTGATTCAGCAGTTTGATACTGTTTCTCGTATCCTCCGCTGCAATCAGATCAACTTCCTTCAGCGTGCGCACGGCCCGATACGTCATATCTTCAAGATTCCCTATCGGCGTTGCGCACAGATATAATGTTCCCGGCATTTTTCTCCTTCCCGCTCTGTCCGTCTCGTATTGTATTATCTCCGGCACAGCTGATTTCTTTTATCGCCCCGGCTGGTCCGCAGCCGGTCTGCGCTCTTCTTTTTCCCCTTCATAGATAACGATCGGCGGCTCTACCGTCACTCTGGATCTCGCTCCCCGTACCCCTTCAATCAGCACAAGTACAGGCTCTTTATTGATATATGGATGAATGAACTGGATCCGCTTCGGTTCTATCTTGTAATGATTCATTTTAATCATGATTTCCGTCAGACGAAAAGGTCTGTGAACCATGTAAAATCTTCCCTTGTCCTGCAGAAGCCGCATGCTCTCTCTCAGAATATCATCCAGAGAACACAGCACTTCATGTCTGGCAATCGCTTTTGAGCTGTCCGGATTTCTCATTCCGTGTTCCGCCAGCATGTAGGGCGGATTGGTCGTAATTACATCAAAAAAGGCCGGCTTGAAAAGTTCCGCCGCCTCTTTAATGTCTCCTGTCACTATATCCACTTTCTCTTCAAGACCATTCAGAGCCACACTCCGCCGCGCCATATCCGCAGTCTTTTCCTGAATTTCAAGCCCCGTAAATTTCTTTCCCCTGGTCTTTGCCGTCAGAAGAATCGGTATGATCCCGTTTCCCGTTCCAAGATCAAGCACGGTCTCTCCCGGCTTTACCCTGACAAAATCCGACAGGAAAACGGCGTCTACGCCAAAACAGAATCCGTTCGGATTCTGTATCAGCTCAAGACCGCCAATCTGCAGATCATCCACACGCTCTCCCGGATGAACCAGTTCTTCTTTGCTGTTATTTATCATCTAATTTAGAAGCTCCTTCTGATTTTTCCAGTGCCGCAAGTTTTTTCATTTCTTCTTTTGACACCTTCTTTTTCTTCCTGCGCGGTTTAAATTTCAGATCATCTGCCTGATATTCCCTGATCTCTTTTTCATCATTTTCCAGATTCACCACAACCTTTACCTGCTTTCTCAGCACGCTCAGTGAGTGAACCACCCCTGTAAGTCCGTCTTTCGTTGTAACCGTATCGCCTACGGACGGAAGCTGACTGTTCAGCTGTTCATAGTTTTCTTCCTCATTTGTAAGGCAGCACATGAGTCTGCCGCAGACTCCGGATATTTTTGTCGGATTCAGAGAAAGATTCTGCTCCTTCGCCATTTTAATTGATACGGCTGAAAATTCCGTCAGATACGTGCTGCAACAAAGCGGTCTTCCGCAGATGCCGATCCCGCCCTTAATTTTTGTCTCATCACGCACTCCGATCTGCCTGAGTTCAATTCTCGTACGGAAAACAGCGGCAAGATCTTTTACCAGCTCCCTGAAATCAATCCTTCCATCCGCCGTAAAATAAAACAGGATCTTATTGCCGTCAAATGTATACTCCACAT
>CALWBC010000288.1 GCA_944375755.1 uncultured Mediterraneibacter sp.
TATCCGGATCTTCTGAATCTGTACGGAGACCGGGGCAATATTCAGTGTTTCCGCAAGCGTCTGGAATGGCGAGGCATGGAGGCGGAAGTGATTCCCTTCCTTTCAGGTGATGCCATTGATTTCTCGAAACTGGACATTGTGCTTCTGGGAGGAGGCTCGGACCGGGAGCAGGAACTGGTCTGCGGATTTCTGAAAGATATCCGGGAAGATTTTAAAAATTACGTGGAGGATAACGGCGTTGTGCTGGCAGTGTGCGGCGGTTATCAGCTCCTCGGAAAATATTACAGGACGGACAAAAAGACCATTGAAGGTCTTGGGATTCTCAATATTACGACTGAGTGGGAGCCGGAGCGGCTGATCCGGAATATCGTGCTCAACAGTCCCCTCTTCGACACGCCGGTGGTGGGATTTGAAAATCACGGTGGACGAACCTACATCGGAGATCACACTCCCTTCGGAAAGGTGTTCTACGGACTGGGGAATACGGGCAAATCCGGTTATGAGGGCGTGGTGTACAAAAACGTGATCGCCACCTACCTGCACGGACCTCTTCTGCCGAAGAATCCTCAGGTCTGCGATTACCTGCTGGAGAGGGCGCTGAAGCGCAAATACGGTCCGGATGTGACTCTCGAGCCCCTTCCGGACGAGCTGGAGCACAAGGCCAACAGCTATATTGTGGAAAGATACAGCGATAAGAAATATATCTTAAAAGAGACGATCAAGAGACATACGTAAAACAGATGATTCCGGGTAACGGCACGGACAGCCCTGTGGCTGAATGGTTATGCATATGGAAGAAGGCGGTGGTGTTATGGGATACACTTATGTGATGTCGGATATTCACGGAATGGGAGCGCTGCTGGATGAGATGATGGAGAAGATCCGGTTCGGCAGTGAGGATACGCTCTATATTCTCGGGGATATGATCGACCGGGGGCCGGAGCCTGCCAGAGTGCTGGATCTTGTGAGAGGCACGGATAACATCACGGCACTTATGGGAAACCATGAGGACGGATTTGTTGACTGGTATGAGAATATTCCGGACAAGATCAGTCAGAGATACTATTACAACACGTATGATATTCTCATGGACAGCCGGGAGACAAGGGAGAAGATTCCGGAGTATGTGCAGTTTATGAAGCACCTTCCGCTCTATAAGAAACTGAAGACGGACGGAAAGTGTTATCTTATGGCGCACGCGTGCGCGGAGGAAATCCTCCGGGTATGGAAGCGGAAGGAGCGACTGATCTGGGATTCCTCGATGGTTGACAGACAGGCCGGAGTTCCGGGATATGTTTCCATTGTAGGACATGTCCCGACTTTCATTATCCGGGGGTATAAGAAGGAACCGGCCACGATCTGGCACAGTCCTGACGGACGGCTGATCGATGTGGACTGCGGGGCAGCGTTTCCGGATATGGGAGGAAGACTTGGGTGTCTCTGCCTTGAGACAGGAGAGGAGTTTTATGTGGCTTCGGAGAGCCCGGAGAGAAATATCTTTCGGAAGATATTCGGGTAAGGAGAGTCGGAAGGTATGAAAATTCATTACAGAGAGACGGAAGGCGGCATTGAGATCGTGCGCTGCTTCGGGTCGGATCCCCAGGTGGAACTGCCGGGGCGGATCGACGGGAAGCCGGTGGTGCGGACAGCCGCCTATGCTTTTTCAGCGCGAAAAGACCGGGAAGATGAGGATATAAAAGTATTTGAGACAGAGGACGCGGAAATGTTTCGCGGGGAGGAACATCTGCTGGCCGGGGAGGAAGTGGAGAGTGTGGCATTTCCGGACAGCATGAGGCAGATCGGCAGGTACCTCTTCTATGGCTGCAGAAATCTGCGCAGTCTGGAATTTTCCGACTGCCTGACGGACATCGGGAGCGGGGCGTTTACCGGGTGCTGGACCCTGAGCCGGCTGACCGTGCATCTCACGGAAGGGAAGCGGACCTGCGTCTCAGAGATCCTCGGGGATCTGTGGCAGCGGATTGATGTGACATTTTACGGAGATGGGATGGAAGCCCGGCTTGTATTCCCGGAGCATTATGAGGAGGCTGTGGAAAATACGCCGGCACGTATCCTGTTTACGCAGCATCACGGTTCGGGAAACAATTACAGGCAGTGTTTTTACAACAAGGAAATGGACTGGAGAAAATATGATTCCCTGTTCTATCTGGCGAAAGCCCAGGATAAAGTGGATGTGATTTCCGATCTTGTCTTTGCAAGGCTTCTGTACCCCGTGGAGCTGACGGACGACGCACGGCGGGAGTATGAGGAGTGGCTGAAGGAAAATGCTGTTTCAGTTGCTGCTTATCTGACGGATGAGGAGGATACGGAGAAACTGCGGGAGCTGGCACAGCGGTGTCTCTGGAGCCGGGAGTCCATTGGTGAAGCGGTGGAGTATGCGGCGCGGACCGGAAAAGGGGAGGTTTTAAGCCTGCTTATGGATGAACGGCAGAGGTTATTCCCGGGGAAGGAGAAGAAGTATGAGCTATAGTGAGGAACGCGTCGAGCAGCTGGAGCGCATCGGCAGGGAGATTCTGACGCTGTGCCGGGACGAACTGTATTTCTCCATGCGGTTCATGGATGTGGCGCTGAGCAGCTTCTCCTATGTGATGGATCCTGTGGCAGAGCCTTTCGGAACGGACGGTTACCGGATGTATTTTCACCCGGGATGGCTGGGCGGACTGTACCGGGAGAACCGGATCCTTGTGAACAGGGGATATCTTCACATGGTGCTGCACTGTATTTTCCGCCATCTGACGAAACAGGGCATGGAGGAGCGGTACTGGAACTTAAGCTGCGACATCGCTGTGGAGCATATCATAGACGGATGCGATCTGCGGCCGGTGCGGTTTTCCAGAAGTCTGCTCAGACGGGAGACTTACCGGAAACTGGAGAAGGAGGGCCATGTGCTGAACGCGGAGCGGATCTTCCGAATCCTGTCAGAGTGGGAGCTTTCAGAAAAAGACCTTGCCAGCCTGGAGGAAGAATTCCGTGTGGACGATCACAGGTACTGGGCGGACCGTACGAAGAAGCGCCCGCCGGATCAGGATCTGGAGAAAAAGTGGAAGGATATCGACGAGAAGATGGAGACGGATCTGGAGACGTTCTCAAAGGAAGCGGCAGAGCGGGAAGGTGATTTTCTGAAGGAACTCAAAGTGACGAACCGGGAGCGGTCGGACTATCGGGAATTCCTGCGGAAATTTTCCGTGTTCCGGGAAGAACTGAAGAGCGATCCGGATACCTTTGATTACGGATTCTACACCTACGGGCTGTCTCTGTATGGCAATCTGCCGCTGATCGAGCCTCTGGAGACAAGAGAAGTGCGCAAGATCGAAGAATTTGCCGTTGTGATCGACACATCCATCTCCTGCTCCGGGGAGCTGGTGCGCCGTTTCCTGGAGGAAACTTACAGTGCCCTTATGGAGAACGAGAGCTATTTCCGAAAGGTGAATATCCATATCATCCAGTGTGATGAGAAGGTGCAGCAGGATACGAAGATCACGGATCAGGAAGAACTGAAAGATTATATGGAACATTTTCAGCTCTACGGCGAGGGCGGGACGGATTTCCGCCCGGCGTTTCACTATGTGGATCAGCTGATAGAGACGGGAGAGTTTACGAACCTGAAGGGGCTGATTTATTTTACGGACGGATACGGGATCTATCCGGAACGGATGCCTTCCTACCGGACGGCATTTGTGTTTCTGGAGGAGGATTACCGGGATGCGGATGTGCCTGCGTGGGCGATTCGACTGGTAATCAGCGAAGAAAGTCTGAAGGAAATGAGCACTTTATTTTGATGGATAAAAAACGAACATATGGTTGCCTGGTGAATGAGGTTATGATACTATTAGAGCAGGGACAACCGTGTTACAGGGTGGATGACCTCTATTCTACATAAGATAGGATGGGGGTGGTGCTGATGGGCAAAAAACCATTTGATTTTCAGGACCTTATGGCTTTTGGCATGTTCATTTTGTCACTGCTGACATTTATATATTTAATTTGTCACTGACGATATAGCATAAGAAAACCACCCTCAAAACTTTGACCGAGTAACGGGGTGGTAATCTTATCATTCTTCTTTTGAGGTCAACCCTTTGTGGGCGGTTGTCCTTTTCCAATTTCAATATAACATATGTGTGGAAAATTCGCAAGGGATCGATTTGAAAAGTAGAGCTGAACGGTTACAGCAGAAGAATATAGGGGAGGAACTATCATTGAATATAAAGCGAGCAAAACAGGAGATTAAAGACGCGGTGGAGGCTTATCTGCTGAAAGACCGGTTCGGAGCATACCGGATACCGGCAATCCGGCAGAGACCGGTGCTTCTCATGGGACCTCCGGGAATCGGGAAGACGCAGATCATGGAGCAGATCGCAAAAGAACTGCAGATCGGGCTGGTGGCGTACACCATCACCCACCATACGAGACAGAGCGCGGTGGGACTTCCGTTTATCCAGGAGAAAACGTACGGCGGGAAGCAGTATTCGGTAACGGAATACACGATGAGCGAGATTATCGCGTCTGTCTATGAGAAGATGGAACAGACCGGAATGAAAGAGGGAATTCTTTTCCTTGATGAGATCAACTGCGTGTCTGAGACGCTGGATCCGGCCATGCTGCAGTTCCTGCAGAACAAGACATTCGGCACCCATCGGGTTCCGGAAGGGTGGATCATCGTCGCGGCGGGGAATCCGCCGGAGTATAACAAGTCCGTGCGGGAGTTCGATGTGGTAACTCTGGACCGTCTGAAGAAGATCGATGTGGAAGCGGATTTCCCGGTGTGGAAGGAATATGCCTACCTGCAGGGAATTCACCCGGCTGTCATTTCCTATCTTGAGATCCGCAGAGAGAATTTCTACCGGGTGGAGAACACGGTGGACGGAAAGCTTTTCGCCACTGCCAGAGGATGGGAAGACCTCTCGGGGCTGATCCGGGTGTATGAGGATCTGGGGAAGGCCGTGGACCGGGAAGTGGTGTATCAGTACATTCAGCACCGGACCATTGCAAAGGATTTCGCCAACTATCTGGAGCTGTATTACAAATACAAGACCGATTACAAGGTGGAGGATATCCTGAAAGGCAAGTGGGACCGGGCGGTTCTTGAGAAGATCGCGGCGGCGCCGTTCGATGAGCACCTGAGCGTTGTGAATCTGCTGAACGGGAAGCTGGACGGCATGTTTGAGGACTGCTACCGGCAGGACGCCTACGTCGGGAAACTTTATGAGTATCTGATCTACTATCGTGATAACCAGAGCGTCATGATGCTGGACGATGTGCGTGCCATGGCGGAGAAGGATCTGGAAGAAGGCAGAAAGTCGGAGATTCTGACCGCGGAGCAGGAGAAAATCCTCATTCGCGTGGCGGAGACATTAAATCGATTTGCCATGGAAATAAAAGGAGAACTGTTCTTTGGCGATGGAGTATTTGACGAAGTGCGGGATCTGTTCGCGAAGGAGAAGAGCGAACTGGGCCGTATGACGGAAGAGACATCCGAGACTCTGGAGAACGCTTTCCGGTTCCTGGAGGATGCCTTCGGCGAGAGTCAGGAGATGGTGGCGTTTGTCACGGAGCTGAACGCAAATTATTACAGTGTGTGGTTTATCAAAGAGAATGGCAGCGACCTGTACTACAGGCATAATAAAGGTCTGCTGTTTGACCAGAGACGGGAGAGCATCATGCGCCAGATGGATGAGGCGGAGGATGTCATGAACCGGGGAATCAAGTAAGAAAAACAGATTGACAGACATTTGAAACTGAAAGGAAAGGAGCCGTTTTTATGCTTGATGTATCACTGGCAGAAAAACTGATTGAGAGAGTAACCGAATATACGACATACAATGTAAATATCATGAATGAAAACGGCGTAATTATCGCAAGCCGCGATCCGGAGAGAGTGGGGACATTCCACGAGGCGGCATTTCAGGCGCTGAATGGATCGAAGGAGATCATAACAGTGGAAGGCGACAATGATTATCCGGGTGTGCTCCGAGGAATCAATATGGTGATTGATATAGACGGGAAAAAAGAGGGCGTGGTCGGAGTAACCGGAGATCCCGCTGAGATCCGGCCCGTTGCCCTTATCACAAAGATGGCGATCGAGACGATGATAAAGTACGAGAACCAGAAGATGCAGTCTCTCCGGCGTCAGTCAAAAAAGGAAAGATTTGTCGAGATGCTGACAAGGGATGAAAATCCGGATCCGACTTATATCCGGAAACTGGCCGCGGAACTGAATTACCGGGAGGATATTGTGCGTATTCCCATTCTTTGCAGGCCGGAGCATCTGGGAAATGCGGAGGAACTGCTGGAACGGATAAAAACCAGCCACCTGCACGGAAGAGAAGATATCAGTTTTGTTCTGGATGACGAATACGTCCTCGTGTTCAAAACGCTGGATAAGACAGAGGAAAATATATTCTCCGACTATAAATACATTCTGGGAGAATATATGGCGGATGCCCTCAGATGGATGCGCGAGAAAGAGATGAAATGCCGGTTTTATGTCGGAACATTTCAGAACAGTTTTACCCAGTATTACTATGCCTACCGGCACTGCCGATGGCTGGAAGAAAATGTGCGGACAGATCATTCCACGGTCTGGTTTTATGATTATGTGGGAAAATACATGCAGAATTTTATTCCCAGAAATGAACTGCAGAGAATGTTCAATGTATTCGGAAGCGGAATGACAGATGATTTTAAACAGGACTTCCGGGAGCTGATCGGAAGCCTGCTGGATAATAACTTTAATATCGCGGCAGCGGCAAGGCAGAGCTTTATGCATAAAAACACATTTGTCTACCGGTATAACAAGGTGAGGGACATGCTTAATGTAAACCCGCAGGCTTCGCTGTCCGATAAGTGGATGCTGATGTATCTTTATATTTATCTGATGCCGTAAACACAGGATGGAGCCCTGACCCCAATAAAACAGAACGTATGTTTTGTGTCGGCGGTACAAAATTCGGCGCTTATTTTGTGCTTTCCTGTTCTGAAATTCAGTACAGCCCCCTGCTAAAATAGGTGCATACCAAAAACATACCAACATACTAAAGAAAAGGGGGCATTTTTATGACTGGTTTTCCACTTATAATTGCATTCGTAATTGCAATTATTGTCATGATCGTCGCAATCTCAAAATTCAAGATTCATCCATTCCTGGCGATTATGACGATCTCACTGATCCTCGGGCTGATCGCGGGTATCCCGATTGTTGATCAGACCGCTGAGGACGGGACAGTCACACAGGGACTTGCGAATGTAATCGGAGCAGGATTCTCCGGTACTTTCACAAGCATTGGTATTGTAATTATCCTTGGAGCTCTGATAGGAACTATTCTTGAGGAGACGGGAGCAGCTCTTAAGCTGGCGGACATGGTGATCCATCTGGTTGGAAAGAATCATCCGGAACTGGCGATAGAGCTGATGGGCTGGGTTGTATCGATCCCTGTTTTCTGTGATTCGGGATTTGTAATCCTCAACCCCATCCGTAAAGCCCTTGTCAACCGTACCGGTACATCATCGGTTGCCATGACAGTGGCGCTTTCTACAGGACTTTATCTCTCCCATGTGTTTATTCCGCCGACACCGGGACCGATCGCGGCGGCATCCACACTTGGGATCGGAGACAATATGCTTCTTGTCATGGGGATGGGCGCGGTCTGCTCCATATTCCCGCTGATTGCAGGATACTTTTACGCAAATTATATCGGCAAAAAAGTGACTGCGGATGATGAGGCAAATCAGAATGATGTTCAGAAAACCTATGAAGAACTGGTGGCGGAATACGGCAAACTTCCGGGAGGATTCAACGCGCTGGCGCCGATTATCGTTCCGATCATCCTTATGGGACTCAGCTCCGTGGCATCCATGGCGGGCTGGACAGGAACAGTAAGTGACATTCTCCAGTTCCTCGGCACTCCGATCATCGCACTGGCAGTCGGCACCGTATTTGGTGTGATTCAGCTTGCGGGAGCAAAGAAACTGGGCAACTTCTATAAACTGACAGACGATACGCTGAAGACAGTCGGACCGATCCTGTTCGTTACGGCAGCAGGCGGAGTGCTTGGAAAAGTAATCTCCTCTACCGACATGATCAATTACATTACTCAGAATGCCACACTGCTCGAGAAGATCGGAATCTTCTTCCCGTTCATACTGGCGGCAATTCTGAAGACGGCTCAGGGTTCTTCAACAGTTGCCCTGACAACGACAGCCGGTATCGTTGCGCCGATCCTTCCGCTGCTCGGACTGGATACACCGGTGAGGACAGCTCTTGCCGTTATGGCAATCGGAGCAGGCGCGATGACAGTGTCACATGCCAACGACTCTTACTTCTGGGTAGTTACAAACTTCGGAGCAATGACACCGGAAAAAGGTTACAGAACACAGACAGTCAATACACTTATACTTGGTATTGCAGGTATGGCGGAAATCTTCATTCTTTCCCTTTTCCTGCACTGATAAAGAACAAGAAAAGGAGGCCGTCATATGAGATTTTTATTTGCATCGGATTCATTTAAGGGGACTCTCTCGTCAAGGAAAACAGCAGAGCTTCTGACTCAGGCGGCATCTGAGATATTCCCGGAAAGCGAATGCGGCAGCATCGAAGTGGCGGACGGCGGAGAGGGAACAACCGATGCGGTGCTCTCCGCCGTAAACGGAGAGAAAATCACTGCCACGGTACACGGTCCTCTGTGGGAGGAGCGCAGTGTCTATTATGGAAAGCTGGACGATCGCAGGGCTGTCATGGAGATGGCCGCGGCGTCAGGCCTGCCGCTGGTTCCGGAGAAAGCACGGGATCCCAGAAAGACAACCACATACGGAACCGGAGAAATGATCGCCGATGCCA
>CALWBC010000289.1 GCA_944375755.1 uncultured Mediterraneibacter sp.
CATATGAAGCTGAAGAAAAAGGAAGCCTATGAACGGGCTGTCGAGATGCTCGAACTGGTCGGCATTCCTTCCGCGCGGGAACGCGCGAACGACTACCCTCACCAGATGAGCGGAGGGATGCGTCAGAGGGTCATGATCGCCATGGCTCTTTCCTGCAATCCGGAGCTTCTGATTGCGGATGAGCCTACAACAGCACTTGATGTTACCATTCAGGCTCAGATTCTGGATCTCCTGAATCAGATGCGGGAGAAATTCCACATGGCTGTTATGCTGATCACCCATGATCTGGGTGTGGTATCAGAGACAGCGGATCGTGTGATTGTCATGTACTGCGGGAAAATCATGGAGGAAGCCGCGGTGGATGATATTTTCAGACATCCCATGCATCCCTACACTGTAGGACTGATCCGCTCCATTCCCAGCCTTGACGATGATCAGGATGAGCCTCTCTATATGATCCGCGGAATGGTGCCGAATCCGATGAATATGCCGAAGGGATGTCCGTTTTCTGACAGATGCGACAGATGCATGGAGCGCTGCAGAGAAGAGATGCCCGAACTGAGGGAGAGAGAGGTCGGACACAAGGTCCGCTGTTTCTTATATGACTGACAGACATCACAGCGCAGACAAACAGGCAGGAGGAAACAAAAGTATGGGAGAAGTGATACTGGATATCCAGCATTTATCAAAACATTTCGTTCTGGACAAGGGCGGATTCCGCAGTGAAAAAAAAGTACTGAAAGCCGTGGATGACGTCTCCTTCCAGATAAAAAAAGGAGAAACATTCGGTCTGGTCGGCGAATCCGGATGCGGAAAGACTACCATCGGAAAGATGCTCGTCAATCTGTATCAGCCGACTTCAGGAAAAATCATATTTGACGGGAAGGATCTGACCGCGCTGAAACCCGCGGAGCGCAGAAAATACTGCCGGGAAATCCAGCTGATTTTTCAGGATCCATATGCTTCCCTGAACCCGAGAATGACCATTGGCGATATTATTGCCGAACCGATTCTGATCAATCATCTGATGCCTGCGGATCAGGTAGAAGATCGTGTGGCATACCTGCTGGAACGCGTAGGGCTTTCCCGGCAGTACCGCAACCGCTATCCGCATGAATTTTCCGGCGGACAGCGTCAGCGCGTGGGAATTGCCAGAGCACTTGCCGTTGAGCCCAGGGTCATCGTCTGCGATGAACCTGTATCGGCATTGGACGTATCTATCCAGGCGCAGGTGCTCAACCTTCTCGATGAGCTCCAGGAAGAATTTGGTCTGACATATCTTTTTATCGCCCACGGGCTCAATGTAGTCCGCCATATCAGCGACCGGGTAGGCGTCATGTATCTCGGCAAACTGGTGGAGGTCGCTCCGAAGAAGGAACTCTATGAGCATCCCCTGCATCCGTACACGCAGGCGCTCCTCTCGGCAGCTCCTTCCATCGGGAAGAAGAAGCAGGACAGAATCATTTTGTCCGGAGATGTTCCAAGTCCGATCAACCCGCCGGAAACCTGTCGTTTCTGTTCCAGATGCTTCCGGAAGACGGAAGCATGCGACACCTGGCGGCCGGAACTTACGGAAGTCTCCGAAGGTCACTATACGGCCTGTCAATTCCATGAATCTTAGACACAGGAAGGTATTACAGAAAATGAATAACACAAAAATGCAGTGGTTCAAAGACGCAAAATACGGGCTTTTTATACATTGGGGACTCTTTTCCCTTCTTGCCGGCGAGTATAACGGAAAAAGAACCGACCATATTGCAGAATGGATTATGAACTATCTTGACATTCCGGTAGAGGAATACCGAAAACTAGCCGCGTCTTTTACAGCGGAAAAATTCAACGCAGATGAAATCGTCCGGATGGCAAAAGAAGAGTGGGGCATGAAATACCTTGTCTTCACAACCAAACACCATGAAGGGTTTGCAATGTGGAATTCCGGATGCAGTGATTACAATGTGGTAAAAGCCACGCCTTACGGAAAAGATGTGCTGAAGGAATTCCAGACCGCCTGTGAAAAATACGGACTGGCTCTTGGACTTTATTATTCCCAGGCACAGGACTGGGATGATCCGGACGGCTATATGTACGGGCACGACAACAGCAGGAAAAATTTCCGCAGATACCTGGATGAAAAATGTATCCCGCAGTTAAAAGAACTGCTGACCGGTTATGGAAAGATATCCATCCTGTGGTTTGATACTCCCATGGATATGACAGAAGCGGAATCCGGGGAGCTGGCCGACATTGTCCGAACGCTTCAGCCCGAATGTATTATCAGCGGAAGAATCGGAAACGGAATCGGAGATTATCTGACCACGGGTGACAACTTTATCCCCGCCATGCCGCTGGAACGCGACTGGGAGGTCCCTGCAACTCTGAATGACACATGGGGATATAACAAATATGACAATAACTGGAAGGACCCGGAGGAAATCCTTCGCCTGCTGCTCAAAATTGTCCGCAGAGGCGGAAACTATCTCCTCAATATCGGTCCTGACGGGCAGGGGGATATCCCGCGGCAAAGCATTGAGATTCTGAACACCGTAGGAAAATACGTCCGCGAAAATGCGGATGCTGTCTTCGGCACAAAAACAACAGATCTCTATCCTTATGATCTGAACTGGGCAGAACTTACGGCCAAAGAGCACAAGTTATTTGTCCATGTACTCAAACCGATCACAAGAGTCGAACTGCTCAATGTTGCAAACACAGTCCGCCGCGCCTATCTGGTCAGAAACGGGATGGAACTGGAATGCAGATCCCGAAACATATGTGAAGGGGATCCCATTGTCGAAGTTGAGCTTCCGGAAGAATTAAGGCAGCAGAAAAACTATGCCGTATGTATCGAACTGGAAGAAGAATGGCCCGTATTTGAACCTATTCGCGGATAATACACCCGGATAACCGGGAATGAAGTAAAATTTCAGGGGGATTTTATGTCGGAAGAAACAAAAAGGACCATTCCGAAAAAAGACACTGTCATCCAACGTCTCCGGCATCCGGATCCGG
>CALWBC010000290.1 GCA_944375755.1 uncultured Mediterraneibacter sp.
TATTCTTCAAATCAGTCACCTACTCATAATTCTTTTTCCGCTCATATGTCAGAGACAACGCGTTCGGGAAGTCTGTCTGCCCCGTCCGCATTGTCTGCATAATCCAACAGATTGCATAAAACGCTACTATGAATTATAGCATCACTGTATGGGAACATGCAACCGGGGAATCAAAGATTTTCTTTCAGATTGTATACACGTATTCACCCCGCCGTTCCCGATTCACCGGGACAGCTTTACTCCCGTCTGTCCCTCACCATCTGCGCATAGTCCAGAACTTCATACCCCAGCTTTTCGTATAGAGCAATCGCCCGTTTGTTATCCTCTTCAACCTCCAGGCGGAACCGGGCCGCCTCATTGCCTTTTTCTCTGTGGATATAGTCAAAAAAAGCTCTCCCCAGACCTTTGGAACGAAACTGTTCCCGGATATAAATCTCTTCAATCCACCAGACCGGCCCTCCCGCTTCCTGGGAAAATGTTTTCGCCGTCAGAGCATACCCCGCAGCCTCACCTTCCCAGTCAAAAAGAAAGATCTCCGCATAGCGGTCCGACCGGAGCGCTTCGTCAACAGTGCGCACAAAATAGTTCTCCGGAATCGGATGAAGAACCGCATCCGAGCTGTAAAACTCTTTTGCCATCTCAATATAAAGATCTCTGTCTTTTTCTGTCAGTTTACGTATCATTTTTATCAACCTCTCTTTTCTGTTTTTTCAGCCTGTTTTTTCTTCCTGCCCATACCTTCTTTCTCTCTGTCCCGGAGCGGTTTCAGGCATCGGATATATCTGTATTGGAATCTCTGCCATCCGGTCATATGTTTCCATACCCGGTGCGCAAATTCCCGGTAAAGCCTGTCTCCGGTTTCCCACAGCTCTTCTTCTGCGTCTCTTTCTGTTTCCGGCCGGTCAAAAAGAAGCCTCATCACAGTTGTCTCGAACCAGTCTCCGCATTCTCCCGGAATCGCTTCCAGCTCCAGCAGATCCGCGGTCCGGAGCAAGGCATCATACATTGCTTTCACTCCGCTGCCGCCCTTTTTTCGTCTCACTTTCTTCTCCAGCCGCTTTCTCCGGATCCGGGCCTGAACCGGGAACAGAATCACCACCGCAAGAACGGCAAAGAGACAGACTTCCGGCAGAATTCCCATTGGTTCTTCCGGTTTCTTCCCCTCTCCGTCTCCTTTTTCTTCCATCGGATTCTCAGCCAGATCGTTGCCTCCGGATATCGAATCTCCCTGCGCATTTTCAGCCGATGCCAGCGGTACGGAAGGTGTATGCTCCACATCTGTCCAGGTCTCTTCATCCTCATCATAAACCTGGCACCAGGCATGTCCCATACTGCCGTCGATCCTGGCCTCATATCTTCCGTCTTCACGCTCCGAAAAAGCATCCGGCGGTATGGCATATCCCTCCACATACCGGGACGGATAGCCGCACATCCTGTAAAGAAGCGCGGCCGTGGTGGCAAAATGCACGCAGAATCCCTTCTGATTCTCAAAGAGAAAATATTCTGCAAAATCCTGCTCCTGAGGAGTCGGACCGGGATCCGTATCATACACGGCCAGTGCCAGAACCTGATCAATCTGGCTCTTCACTGTTTCAAAAGAAGAGACATTCCATCCCGCGCACAGCCCTCTCAGCCCGTCAAGTCCTTCCGGGTACTCCAGATAAGGCGCCAGTTCTTCTCCGGAAAGCTTCTGTCTGCGCCCCAGGTAAGAAACCGGACCTTCTTCCCATCCGTCTCCCGTATACCGGATACCGATCAGAAGCACTTCGTACCAGGTACTGTCCGGACGATTCTGGACAATCACGGATCCCAGCACTCCATCCGCCGGGACAAACGATGACACAGACTTCAGATGTTCCATTCCGCTGTCATCCTCCGGGGTGAAATTCCCGCTTCCGCCGGAAGTTCCTTCCAGAAGAGGCCGATCGGCTCCGCTTCCTTCCGGCTGATCTTCCCCGGATGACTCCGCAGACTCTTCCATACCGTTCATATCTTCACTGTCATCACCGGAGACTTCTACAGGGCCTGCTGTATCCTGTCGCTCTTCCTCCGGCTCTCCGTAAATCAGACGCTCCACGTTTCCAATCAGCTCTGTCTGAAGGGTATTCCTCGCGGTCTGATAAAAACCGCCCTCTGTTTCCCTCCCCGCATCCAGCATTCTTCCCCCGTATATCGAGATTCCTGTCACCGCAGCCAGAAGAAAAAGAGCCGCCGGAATCCCGGACCGGAAATTCTCCGTGGCAGAGCAGGCGAAATACACTGCTCCGGAAAGGAAAAGGAACCATCCGTCCCCAGGCCCCTGAAAATACCTGAAACATGCGGCGGTAATAAAGGGCGCACTCATAAGTATCCCTGCGAAAAAGCGGCCTTTCCCCGTGCGGAATACAATCACCCATACCTCCAGCACGGGCACACTCGCCGCAGCCGCCAGAAAACCGGCCAGCCGCAGATCCGTTATATTCCCGTTTAAAACAATCTCCAGAACATCCGCTCTATCATACCACAGAAAAATCCCGGCTGCCAGGAACGAAAGGAACACGGACCAGCCTCCCATCCGGCGGTCAAGAAAAACAAGTACCATCACAGCACCCGCAAGACACGTGTACAGCCAGAAAGCACTCACTCCCGGAAGAAAAACCGACAGAAATCCATTCCACCATGCACAGGAAAGGACCGTGACGCAGAAAAAAGCGAAAACCGCTGACATCACAGCATTCTCTCGGGATCTGTTCTTTTTGTCATGCAAGATCCGGATTCCGGATCCTTTCCTGCTCATTCTCAGCACTCCTTTCCATATATTTTATTTCCCGCAGTATCTCCCTTTCGTTCCGGGTGTTACAGTCTCAGAAACTCCTGGATTTTCCCGTCCCGGAGTATATTCCCTTCCTGATCCACCGTCACAACTCCTGCAAACTCCTGTCCTCGAAAAGCGTCTTCATAACACGCCGCGCGTTTTTCCGGATCAGCGCATGGCTTTAATTCCATCAGACGCCAGATCATTTCATAACAGCTTTCCTCATCGTCCACACGCCATTTTACGATCCGTTCGTTTTTCTCTTCATACCATGCCGCCATGTGAATGCATTTTTCTTCCACCAGCGTAATGGACAGAGACGCCCCTTTTTCCAGCAGGCGGGAAATTCCTCTCCTCCTTTGTCCCCTCTTCCGGCTTTTCGCCTCATCCGCCTCAAACCAGATCAGCACCACACATCCAAGGGGGAATCCTCTCTCCTTAATCATCAGTTCCCCTTCCCGGGCACTTAGTTTCCAGTGAATATCCTTCAGCGAATCTCGGATATGGTACTCCCTCACCTGATAGACTTCCGAGGGATCGTCGCCTTTTCTCTCGCCGGAGTATACATCCGCATCCGCCTGATATTCCCGCGTAGACCTCGTAATTTCCAGCGGCATAAGCTGAAATTCCGGCATTACTTTAACAGAAGCGCTGCCTTCGCACTTCCGGCTGACGCACAGAATCCCCAGAAAATCATAGATCCGGATTCTTTTTACACACACATTGATGCTTCCGCACATTTCCGGTTCAAATTCACACCAGAAAGTTTTCTCTTCCCCGGCCCGGAGTATTCCTCTGAACCGCTTCTTCTTTACCGGGGCGCCCGCATATCCGGCAGCCGCCACAAAACCGCATCTCAAATCCATCCATCTGCAGGAATTTCGCAGTGTGATGCCTGCCCGGATCCGCCGCCCCGTCTCTCCCATTGCCGGAACCCGGTCCGGAAGAGGGATCACCTTTTTTCTGATAAAAAACAGCCAGGAAAAAGAAATAAAAAAATACAGGATCAGGAAAACCAGCATTCCGGAAAGCACAGGAGCATCATACATGAAAAACAGATATGCAGTAACGAGCACTGCTGCCAGATACCCGGCGATTCTTCCTATCATAATATATCTGACTCCTTTATCCTCTCAGCCATGGTACGCTTTGCTCCTTCGCTCTCAGCGCTTCGGCTTCATCTCAGGTCCGGGTACTTCCTCAAGCACCTGACGCATCAGCTCATCCACCCGGATATGCCCTACTTTTGCTTTCATATTCAGAAAAATTCTGTGTGAAGACACACTGGGAAACACCTCCCGCACATCCGAAGGCACCACGTATCGCCTGCCCTTCATCCAGGCAGCTGCCTTTGCCATGGACGCAAGAGCGACCGTTCCTCTGGGGCTTAATCCCAGTTCCGTCCATTCATTCTCACGGGTCGCTTTTGCAAGTTCCGCAATATAGCGGCAGATCCTGTCATGGACATACACACTCCCCGCTTCCCTGCGCATCCTGATCAGATCCTCCGCATCGATCACCGGCGTTACCTCTTCATAAGTTCTGCTGCCGGTCTGTCCCCGCCGGAGAATCTCCATCTCCTCCTCAACGGTGGGATAGCCCATGCTCACACAGATCATGAACCGGCCCAGCTGAGACTCCGGAAGAAGCTGCGTTCCCGCAGAGCCTGCCGGATTCTCCGTGGCAATAACGATAAACGGTTCTCCTGTCCTGTGTGTCACTCCGTCCACAGTGACCTGGTGTTCTTCCATCACCTCAAGAAGCGCCGACTGTGTCTTCGGAGAAGTCCGGTTGATCTCATCTGCCAGCAGTAGATTGCAGACAGCAGCTCCGGGCTGATAGACAAACTTCCCCGTCTCTTTCTGATAGACAGTAAAACCAGTGAGATCTGCCGGAAGTACATCCGGCGTAAACTGCACACGGTTTACTTTCAGCCCCATGGCACGCGAAAATGCCAGCGCCATCGTTGTTTTTCCGGTTCCGGGGATATCTTCGATCAGAACATGTCCTCCCGCGAGAATAGCGGTCATAATTTTGGTCAGGATGTCCTTTTTCCCGACAACGGCTTTTGAAACCTCATCGATTACCCTCTGTGCATCATTGATTCTGTCTCCCATCACACTCTCCCCTATATGAAACATACGAAACGGAACATACAAACCTCCGTCCGACTGCGCGTTACAGATTTTGCTCATTCTGTCTTCATTATAGCAACTGCCGCCGTATAAATCTATCAGATTTTCACAGCAGTATCCGTCCCCTTATAACGCAGATCAGATTTCCCGCATATCCGCATATATATATTGACATTATATATTATATAAAATATAATATATTTAAATTAAATATATATTTGGATTTTACATATTAAAAGAACAGAAGGAAGGACTGAGCTTATGACTTTTACTCTGAACGCTCCAATGATGGACTTCCTCGTCCTGTCGATTATCGCGGAAGACGATGCTTACGGCTACCAGATCAGCCAGATTATCAAACGGGCATCCAACACAAAAGACTCCGCCCTCTACCCGATTCTGAAACGGCTTCAGGAAAGCGGATACGTGGAGACCTATGACCGGCAGTTTCAGGGCCGGAACCGGAAGTACTACAGAATCACTTCCTCCGGCAGACAGAGACAGGCTGAACTTTTGCAGGAGTGGGAAAAGTACAAATTTATAATTGACAACATTGTAAAAGGAGGATTCGATAATGAATAAAAATGAGTATATGAAGATCCTTTCTCATGAACTCCGGCGTCTTCCAAAAGAAGACTACGGTCGCGCTATTGAGTATTTTGAAGAATATTTTGCCGAGGCAGGGCCGGAAAACGAAGCACAGGCAATCGAAGATCTTGGCAGTCCGCAGGAAGCCGCAAAAGCACTGATCATGGATCTTGCCGCTCAGAACGCGGATCAGCCGCCGAAAACCGTAAAGCGCGGACTGTCCGCCGTCTGGATCGGCATTCTGGCCGTGTGCGCAGCCCCGGTCGCGCTGCCCCTTGCACTGACAGCTGTCATCCTCGCTTCGGTAGCGGTTCTGATCATCGGCATCATCCTGTTCTGCATCATCCTTGCTGCCGTCTGCATCTGCGCCGGCGGAATTATCAGTCTCGCCTTCAGCGGATTTCTGATCTTTCATTCATTTGGCGACGCACTCTGCAACGCAGGAACAGGACTTATCTTCACCGGATTTGGAATACTGATTGTCTACGGTGCCATTCTCCTCTTCCGTTTCATCATACGGAAGATCTCAGGAGGGCTGGCAAAAGTCACAAAAGGAGGGCACAAAAAATGAAACCTGTGACAAAGAAAATTTTAATCGTATCCACATGCTGTATTGCCGCGGGGATTATTCTGACCGGAGCGGGCCTTGCCGCCGGCGGCTTTCCCGGACTTCAGATCACCGCTTCGGGCATCCGCTCCTCATCGGATGAACCGGAGCCCTACCGCCTGGAGAAAACGCAGATCGACCCGTTTACGGATATGGAGATCGTAATTGATGACGGAGATCTGGAAATTCTCCCCTCCACCGACGGAAACTGCTATCTGGAATATCTTCTGGACGGTTCCGGAAACGAACCTGACTGGGAAGTCTCAGGCGGCACGTTCCGTTTTACACAGGACACCGTATCTACCGGCGGCATCTTCCTCTTCGGAACAGATCTGCCGGAACTCCTCTCCAACCCCCGTGTCCGCCTGTATCTTCCCAGGGACATGCAGCTGACAGACGCGGAGATCACTAACCGCTTCGGAGATGTCACCGCGGAATCTCTGGCCTCCGACTCCCTGCAGATCACTGTGGAATTCGGCGATCTCGAGTTGAAGGACTGCCGCTCTGATGACATGGAACTGGAACTGGACGCCGGACGCCTGACCGCCTCGGATACACAGTCCGACTCCCTTGTTCTTGTCAACGAATACGGGGACAGCGAGCTAAAGAACATGGTGATCCGGACAGCGGATTTCACAATCGAAATGGGCACACTCACTCTTGACGCATCCGGAATCGAGACACTGACCGGGATCAACGAGTACGGCGACACAGAGCTTTCCATCAGGGACGATCTCACCCTCTACAGCATTGATCTGTATAACGACTACGGAGATATTGCCATCCCGGACACCCTGCCCGGACGCGTGTCGGAACATGATCTCTTCGAACACTCCTATCAGTCCGCTGCGGACAGTGACAGATCCATCTCGTTCCAGGCCGAAATGGGAGATATCGAACTAATTCAAGACAAATCAGATATTTAATTCATTAACAGGAAAGTTTCTGATGGAGACAGAATTCAGACGGGATGAGTTTTTCGATTGGAGGGACGTTCAAAAACAGGGGACTGCATCGCCATGCTGAGCCCACTCCTTCGACTCTTCGAATGAATGTAACAAGACCGCAAAATGGTCGTGCAGAGGCACTCTCTTTTTACGGTCTTTAACATTCAGAACGAAGGATTCTCATCCGTTCCTGCTCCAACGCATGGCTCACGCAGCCCCCTGTTTTTGAACTGGTTCATCCAATCGGGAAAACGCATCGGCGGCTGTTGTTTCCACCAGAAATCTTTCCGTCAATCAACCAAACAGGCAGAATAAAGAAAAAACAGCGCGGCTGAAAGGTACTGAAATTTACAGTATCTTCCGGCCGCGCCTTGTTTTCTTACAGCTGTTTATTCATTCACTTCCCATTTGAAAGATTACGAAACCAGCCCCATTTCAATACCTTTTCTGCGGAGATGGAGATGTGGGAGGGTGACTTCGGAAGGAAATCTAGTGCATCTTAAAGTTTCGGGTGCGGACGTTAAGGCTGGCGGCGGAGTTGTCTGAGCGTAAGCGAGTTCTCCGCTGTCAGTCTTTGCATTTAGTCCGCACCCGGAACTTTTAGCTGCACTTATTTCCTGGAGCGGAACCCGTACACATC
>CALWBC010000291.1 GCA_944375755.1 uncultured Mediterraneibacter sp.
TCTTCAGCCGCGCCGTTTCTTCTTTTTACAGCCTGTTTGGTTGATTGACGGGAAAGTTTCTGGTGGAAACAACAGCCGCCGATGCGTTTTCCCGATCGGATGAACCAGTTCAAAAACAGGGGACTGCGTGAGCCATGCGTTGGAGCAGGAACGTATGAGAATCCTTCGTTCTGAATGTTAAAGACCGTAAAATGAGAGTGCCCTCGCACGACCATTTTGCGGTCTTGTTACATTCATTCGAAGAGTCGAAGGAGTGGGCTCAGCATGGCGATGCAGCCCCCTGCTTTTGAACGTCAGCTAATCGAAAAACTCACCTCGTCCGTATTTTGTTTCCATCAGAAACCTTCCCGTTAATGCACTAAATAGCTAAACTCCTATTAATCAGTAAAAAAGTATGTAAATTATTAGGCGCATCCATCTGACCTGTGATATACTGACTGATGATATGTGAGACATATGGCAGGTTTCGCACTCCTGCCTTTTACAGGGCATCTCACAACCCATAGCTTTTCAGGAGGAAACAAATATGAAAATCGTATTTTTAGATGCCAAAACTCTCGGCGATGATATCGACTACACGGAATTTGAACAGCTCGGAGAAGTGATAAAGTATCCGTTTTCTTCATCTGAAGAAGTGCCGGAGCGCGTCACAGACGCCGATGTAGCTGTTGTAAATAAAGTTCTGATCAATGAAAACACCATCGGCTCTGCTCAGAATCTGAAACTGGTCTGTGTCACTGCTACAGGCACCAACAACCTGGATAAAGACTATCTGGCAAAACGGGGGATTGAATGGCGGAACGTGGCCGGCTACTCCACGGAGTCCGTGGCACAGCACACTTTTGCCATGCTCTTCTATCTGATGGAAAACCTGCGCTACTATGATGACTATGTAAAAGGCGGACATTATATCAATGACCGCATCTTCACGCATTTCGGGAAAACGTTCCATGAACTGAACGGACGGACATGGGGAATCCTGGGTCTGGGGGCGATCGGTCGCAGAGTGGCTGACATCGCAAAACTCTTCGGCGCCAATGTCATCTACTATTCGGCTTCCGGAGCACCGGCACAGGAAGGATATCATCAGGTAGATTTTGATACTCTGCTTGGAGAATCTGATATTCTCTCCATCCATGCTCCACTGAACGAACACACAGAAGGAATCATGAACGCGGACGCGTTCCGTAAAATGAAAAATACCGCCATCCTGTTGAATACAGGCCGGGGCCCGATCATCCGGGAGGCAGATCTTGCCGATGCGCTGAACGCTGACGAAATCCGCGCTGTCGGGCTGGATGTGCTCTGCAAGGAGCCAATGGCTGAAGACTGCCCGCTTCTTCGAGTAAAAGACAAAGAGCGGCTGTTTATCACCCCCCACATCGCATGGGCGGCAGTGGAGGCAAGGCAGCGGCTGATGAAGATTATCGCCGGTCAGATCCGGGAATTTATCGGATAGAATTAACTCATCCGCAGCGCGCACCTCGATTCCGCGCTGCACGCTCCATCTCGGTCGTGGCATTCGCCACATGCCAGAAAAGGCCGGGAGCCCTGCTGATATGCAAGCATACCACAGGTCTCCCGGCCTTTTCCCGCGCGTTGCTCATTGCTTTTCGCAAAAGAAAATCGCCGTCCCCGCGGCTCACAATGTCCGCAAAAACAGCGATTTTGAGTGCGCCATCAGGGGCTCGAACCCTGGACACCCTGATTAAGAGTCAGGTGCTCTACCAACTGAGCTAATGGCGCGTATTCTTTTGTTTTATTAACAACGCAAGAAATATTATATATGACAGTTTCCTAAAATGCAAGTATTTTTTTCATTTTTTTCACCAAAATTTTTCTGTTTTTTTATCTCTGCTTTATTTTCCCCTGTTTTCCGCGGAAAAACAGGGGATTTTGTCTCTTATTTTCTCCTGTCCCGTCTTTTTCCGTCGCAGTCCTGACACAGACCGCTGTTCAGAATCCGGTATACTTCGTCCAGCGAGTCGCGGATACACAAGATTTTCCGATTCAGACAGGGTTTACAGTAGCAGAACTCTCTTACGCAGGTCTTCCAGCATTTTTTCTGCACACTTGATCCCTCCGCATATATTTTCCGGCTATAACCTATTATATGCAGGAGGGATCTATACCGTGCCTGTCACTCTGTAACCGCAGCTCCCGGCTGTTTTCTGACAGCCACCAGCTTGTTGATCGGGTTTCCGCGTTTTGAGAATTTTTCCTCATATTCTGTCATAATATTGTCCCGGTTCATCTCTTCATTATGATGAAGATCATAGGTGAAGCTCTGGACCGTCCAGCCCGCCTCCTTCACCTGCTCCAGGGAAAAATTAAAAAGCTCGGTATTATCCGTTTTGAACTCCACTGTTCCGTAAGGAGCCAGCACATTCTCATATCTCCGCAGGAACTCCACGGATGTCAGACGGCGTTTCGCGTGTCGGGCCTTTGGCCACGGATCGGAAAAGTTCAGGTAGATCCGATCCACCTCATCTTTCGCAAACACGTCTTCTATCTTCCTTGCGTCCATACAGACAAAACGGATGTTTTTCATCTCGCAGAATTCTTCCTTATCATACATTTCCACTGCCCGCAGGAGAACGCTGGAATATCGCTCGATTCCGACAAAATTAATATCCGGATTCTGCTTCGCCATATTCAAAAGGAAGCGGCCTTTCCCCATTCCGATCTCGATTCTGACCGGATGCTTATTTCCAAACACCTGCTTCCAGCACCCCTTCTGATCCTCCGGCCTCTTGATAACCGCCGGATGAGCGGCAATCGTCCCCTCCGCTCTCGGTATATTTCTCAGTCTCATGAATAATCCTCCCCGTATTTTACAAAACTATATACAATCCCCCGGTTTTACATGAAGCAAAACTTTTCCACTTACAACATCATATCATGGGAAACCTGACAGGTCAAAGCATTCCTCGGGTTCTTCAGCTATTTCGTGCATTAACGGGAAGGTTTCTGATGGTAACAAAATTCAGGCGGGGATGCGTTTTTCGATTGGGGGACGTTCAAAAACAGGGGACTGGCGCATCCGACCGGGAAAACGCATCGACGGCTGTTGTTTCCACCAGAAACCTTCCCGTTAATCACCAAAACAGACTGAATAAAGAAGAGACGGCGCGGCTGAAAGGTGTTGGAATCTGTAGTATCTTCCGGCCGCGCCTTGTTTTTCTTACAGCTGTTTATTCATTCACTTCCCCATTTGAAAGATTACGAAACCAGCCCCATTTCAAAACCTTTTCTGCGGAGATGGAGATGTGGGAGGGTGACTTCGAAGGGAAATCTAGTGCAGCTTGAAGTTTTGGACGCGGACGTTAAGGCTGGCGGCGGAGTTGTCTGAGCGTAAGCGAGTTCTCCGCCGGCAGGCTTTGCATTTAGTCCGCACCCGGAACTTTTAGCTGCACTTATTTCCCGGAGCGGAACCCGTACGCATCTCCGTCTCCGCAGAAATACGTTCTGAAATTTTCTTCTGGTTTCATCTGCTTTGAAATCGGCTGTTAATGAATTAAATAGCCGGATGTAACAACTTCTTAACTTGCTTTTTTGAGCAAAAGGTGTATGATAATGTATATTAGTATTTTCCTACAAACAGGAGGCTTTTTATGGACTCTATTGTAAACAAATTGACGGAAATTGAAGACGCCGCATCTGCCATTGTGCAGCATGCCGAGGATCAGAAAGAAGTCCTTAACACAGAATACGAGAACAAACGGAAGCAGTTTGATGCCGAACTTGAGCGGAAAACTCAGGCGAGAATCGATGCCATCCGCGGTGATCTGGAGAAAAAGACATCCGACATTCTCGACAGCCAGAGCGGAACAAGCACGGAGATGATCGCGGCGCTTCAGAAAGAATATGATGAGAAGCATACCGAGTATGCCCGTGAAATCTTAAGACGGATTACCGAGGTGTAGCCTATGGGAAATTTACTTGAATACAGCGGCATCGTGACAAAAGTCCGCGCCATGGAGGCGAAACTCCTGACACAGCAGCAGTTTACCGAGATCGCCAATCTGGGCAGTGTTCCCGAAATTGCGGACTATCTCCGAAAGAATACCGCCTATGCGGATGCCCTCAGCACGCTGGAAGAAGATCAGATTCACCGCGGAAACATTGAAAAAGTCCTCACTCAGTCGCTTTATCACGACTATACGAAGATCTACCGGTTCTGCGGTCAGAAGCAGCGCCGCTTTATGAAGCTGATTATGAAAAACTATGAGATCGATCTGATCAACTACTGTCTGCGCATTGTGATCAACCATTATAAACAGCCCTTTGACCTGAATTACAAGAAGGCTTTTTTCGACCGGTATTCACAGATATCCATCGAAAAACTGATCACCTCGCGGACAACGGATGAGCTGGTGGAAAACCTGAAGGGGACGGAGTACTACGCGCCGCTGAAAAAGCTCAAGGACGCGCAGAATGTCACCCTCTATGATTACAACCTCACTCTTGATCTTTACTTCTTCACTTCTACATGGAAGGAACAGAAAAAAGTATTAAAGAAAGAAGATCTGGAGCTTTTCATGAGAGACCGCGGTTCCAAGATCGACCTTCTGAACCTGCAGTGGATCTACCGCGCGAAGAAATATTATAATATGAAACCGGCGGATATCTATCTGCTGCTCATTCCGATCCACTACAAACTTTCAACCGATCTGGTCAAGGAGATGGTGGAGGCTCCGGGCCTGGAGGAATTCGAAGCCGCCGCGGCGAAGACATCCTACTCCCGCCACTATAATTTCCGCCAGCACCTGACCATTGAACAGATGTACGCGGAGTGCCTGCAGCATCTGTATACGGTTGACCGGCGCAGGAATCCCTATTCCATCGCCACGATCAACACCTATCTCTTCTTAAAAGAAGAAGAAATCAAAAAGCTGACGACCGTTATGGAATGTGTACGCTACAGTTTAAGTCCCAGCGAGACGTTGGCATACGTTGGAGGTAGAACCCGATGATTGTTAAAATGAAATTCATAAATATCTCCGGCCCAAGGAACGATATCGACCGTGTCACCGACCTGTATCTCTCACGCTATGAGATACAGCTTGAATCCGCGCTGTCAGAACTTAAGACCGTAGACAATTTAAGACCTTTCGTGGAGCTCAACCCGTACCGTGACGTACTTGCCAAAGCGAACCAGTTTGTCGGATATCTGCCGAACGCAGAGGATGTTACTCCTGACACTTCACTTGGACTTGACGACATGTTCGAGGTTGTACGCAAGGCGAACGAGGACTATCAGACACTTCAGGAGAAGAAAGAAAAATTAAAAAAAAAGATCGAGGAGCTTCGGGCGAAACAGCAGGTCATTGACCCCTTACGCCACATTGAGTGCGATCTTCACAAAGTGTTGAACTTCCCGTATATCAGT
>CALWBC010000292.1 GCA_944375755.1 uncultured Mediterraneibacter sp.
TTTCACTCGTAAAAGGAGCGACAAATTCCGTGACGCAGGGGATTTCCGAAAGCGGGAAAACCATGATTACTGTGAGCATTTTAAATGATAAGGGAAAACCCATGACATGGGAAGATGTCGAAGAGCTTGGAAAACGGAACAGCATTTCAGCGGCAGCTCCCATGGGGAGTACGGGCAGCATTGCGAAAGGGCGCGGAAAGAATAAGGACATACAGGTTACGGGTACAACGCCGGGATATTTTGAGATCCAGAATCTCAGACTCGCGCGCGGAAGACTCCTGAAGCGGGCGGATCTGGATAACAGTACATACAGCGTTGTGCTGAATAACCGGGCGGCAAAAGAACTGATCGGAACAGAGGATGCTGTCGGCGAAAAAGTGGTGATCGGCGGAAAAATCTATCGGGTGGCAGGTGTTCTGGAAAAAAGCAGCGTCATGGGATGGAATGCCGAACAGCTGGAAGCCTATATTCCCTATTCCACGCTTATGCGCTCCACGGAGGATGTCAAGTATGTCAGCAATTTCTATTTGACGGCGAAAAGTCAGGAGAAGATGAAACAGGCAGAAAGAGAAGTGACGGAATTTCTGAAGAGCAGGCTGGGAAATGACGAGAAGGCATTCCGGGTAATGAATGATTCCCAGATTCTGAAACTTATGGAATCGACTCAGAGGACACTGATGCTGATGCTGGGCGGAATCGCCGGGATTTCCCTCCTGGTGGGCGGTATCGGAATTATGAATATCATGCTTGTCTCGGTGACTGAGCGGACAAAAGAGATCGGAATCCGCAAGGCGATCGGAGCGGATTACGCCGGAATCATGACGCAGTTTCTTATAGAGGCGCTGGTGATCAGCCTGTTGGGATGCGCCGTGGGGATTCTGCTTTCATGGGGAATTATAAATGTGGTAAATCTGGTTCTGCCACAGTATCATTTCAGAATGGCAAAAGAAGTGATTTGCGCCGCGACTTTGTTTTCCGCTTTTATAGGAGTGGTCTTCGGAATCTATCCGGCGGATAAAGCGGCCAGAAAGAAACCAATCGACGCATTGCGTTTTTCATAGGAGAGAAGGGATGAATAAACAGAAATATACATTGATAAAAATAACAGCCGCTCTGCTGATCGGAGCAGGCATGCTGAGAATCAGCGCACTTATTTTCAAAGGAAAAGGACCGGAACTTGTAGTGGCAATACCCGCTTATCTGGTGTCCATTACCGTTCTGATTCTGCTGGCGGTTCTTTTCCGTGAAACAGATCGTCTTACCGGTCTGCGTCATGGATGGAAAGCTTTTTTTACAAAGGGATGGTACATCCTGATCGTGTCGGGGATATTTGTTCTTCTGCTGGGCATAGGGCTGTCCAGGGAGAAAAATCTTGTGTTTTCCCCTGTGAATCTGATCTGTTTCGCGGTAGTGTGTCTTCTGACCGCATGCTATGAAGAGATCTGGTTCAGGGGGATCATACTGGGAATTCTTGACAGGCAGGGACGGATAAAAGGCAGAAGCTTCTGGAAAACAGCATGCATCGGCTCCGCTCTGTTCGGCGCCACACATCTGCTGAATCTGCTGCATCGCCCGGACTATATACTGGGAACCATCACTCAGGTGCTTTATGCATTCAGTCTCGGAATGATTCTGAGCATGGTGATATACTGCGGAGGCAATATCGGGGCTGCGGTTCTTCTGCATGCGGTGTTCAATTTCTGCGGCTCCCTGTCCGAGGTGTTCGTACAAAGCACCGGAGCGCAGACAGGAGACATGACGGCAGCGTCCGCGGTTTACATACTGGTTCTGCTGATGCCGGGAATCTTTGCTGCAAGAAGGATGTATCGGAAAAAAGAAAAACAGAAATGTGTCGGATGACGCGTTTTCTCACAATAACAGGAGGGACAGCAGCCCTCCTGTTTTCCTGTGCTTTTTCGGGAACCATTATTCATGATTCATGTCAAGAACCGCCTGTACCCCTTCATGGACTGCCTGCAGCGCCCTCCTGGCTTCCGCGGCGTCCCCGATGATCCGGTACGGGATCTGCTGTTTTTCGCAGTAATCCGCAAGCCCGGAGGAATCGTTCGGCCTGCTTCCGACAGCCAGTACCACCGTATCAGCCGGAATCTCCTGACGCTCCCCTTCTTTTTCAACGATAACACCGCTTGCGGTTATGGATTTGCAGACCGTATCGGTCATTGTCTTAATTCCCGCGGCCGCGACATTGATCATAATGGAGACGTTCCGGCCGGGGCCTACGTCTTTTGCTACTTTGTCCTGCATCTCAATGACTGTGACATCGGAACCGCGGGCGCGGATGTATTCTGCCGCTTCCAGTCCGACCAGTCCGCCGCCGATAACCGCCACATTGCCCGACGCCTCTTTCTCACCGGCGAGAACATCCCAGGCTGTGCAGACATTGCTTCTGTTGATTCCTTCAATATTCGGGATAACCGGTTCGGCGCCGACTGCGATAATCACTTCATCGGGAGCTTTAGACGCCAGATAATCCGCGTCCGCTTTTGTATTCAGTTCTACTTTTACACCTGCGCGAATGATCTGCTCGCCCCGTTGACGGACAGCAGTCTCGATCTCTTCTTTCCGGGGTGCTCTGCCTGCGATCAGAAACTGTCCGCCCAGATGATCCGACGCTTCAGCGAGAGTCACGTTGTGTCCCAGTTTCACTGCGGTTACTGCCGCTTCCATTCCGCCGACACCGCCGCCGATGACGAGAATGTTTTTCGGATTCTGTGTCTTCTTCAGGGCTTCAAATTCCCGTTCTCTTCCCACGGAAGGATTTCTCATACAGGTAATCGGTTTTCCGTACAGGGTCATCTCGTAGCAGCCCTGATTACAGCCAATGCATCGGACAATGTCTTCTGTCCGTCCTTCCTTTGCCTTCTCGCAGAACTGTGCGTCTGCCAGCTGAGCCCTGCCGATGACGACCATGTCTGCCTTACCGGAAGCAATGATTTCTTCCGCCTGGTCCGGATCGTTGATTCTGCCCACTGCAATTACCGGCATCTGGGTGGCTTCTTTAATGGCGGACGCATTCTCTACGTTAAAGCCCCGGGGAAGATCCATGGACGGCACTTCGTACCGCATGGCGCTTGTCACCAGATTCCCTCGGGAGATGTCCAGCACATCCGCGCCTGCCTCGCGTGCCATCTTTGAAAATTTGATCATGTCTTCCACTGTAAGTCCAACCGGAAGTTCATCATCTTTTGCCGGAATGCGGATCAGTATGGGCATATCATCAGGAATGTTTTCCCGGATGGCCCGGATACACTCCAGCGGATAACGTGCCCGGTTCTCCAGGCTGCCGCCGTATTCATCGGTTCTGTGATTCAGCGCAGGGGAAAGAAAGTGGTGGGGTGAGTAGTTGTGTGCGGCGTGGAATTCCACGCAGTCGAATCCAGCCTCCACAGCACGTCTGGCACCCTCTCCGAAACAGCGGACACATTCATGAATCACTTCTTTTGAAACGCCGGGAATCACCTTGCCCTCTCCTATGGGAAGGTCACTTGGAACAACCAGAGTAGCGTTGGGCGTCTGACTTGCGGCAATTCCGCCCTGCCAGAGCTGAAGACAGGCTTTCCCGCCGGCTTCATGAATCCCGTCAGTAAGTTTTTTCAGCCCCGGTATGTAGCTGTCGTCCGTGATCTGCAGCATACGGAACACTGCGCCCGGCCGGTATACGGCGGTGGCTTCCACAATATTCAGACCGCAGCCGCCGGCAGCTCTTGCTTTGTGATAATCAATCAGCTGGTCGATCACATACCCGTCATCCGTGCAGAAACGTGATCCCATGGCAGGGAATACGACCCGGTTGGACAGTTCCATTCCTCTGAAGCGAATGGGTGAAAACAGATGTTCATACATATAGATCCCTCCTTATTTTTTTATATAGTCATCTCTTTTCTGTTATTTTATAATCAATAGATTTGGTTTTCACCGTATTGACAACATGAAAAAGAGGTTTTTCAGGCTTCCTTTTTGTACTATTAATACTGTAATAACCCGAATACTGTGTTAAGATAGCAGGAGATGGAATATACGGGAAAGGAGAGACGGAGGGTGAATATTTCTCTTAAAATACTGGCTGAGGAACTTTCCATGGTATGCCAGGGAGTGGAATATAAAGAAAAAGGGGAGCACAACATCAATTCCGTTGAGCTGTACACGGGCGGTTCCGGAAAGAACAGAAACAGTGTTCTCTATGTCTGCACGGATACATTCGGAAATTTATGTGACAAGCGGAAGAGACAGGAACTTCCGGACAGAGACTGCTGTGTCCTGCTGAGCGGCGGAGGAAAGGATCTGCGGGAAACATATAAAAATTATATATGGGTCCCGGGAAAGCAGGAAATGACGGAATTGCTGGTATGTCTGCAGAATATGATTATCCGTCTGCTGCAATGGCAGTCGGATATCAGCCAGGCAGCGCTTCAGACCTTTGATTTTCAGCAGACTCTGAATCTGAGTGACGAGGTTTTTTCGAATGGTACCATTCTGATTTCATTTGCTCATGACCTGGTCTTTCGAAGCCGCGCCGCGGCAGATGATTTCTCATTTAATAAGGAAGTGTTCTATCATTCCTGTTATGAGACGGAAAGCCGTACCCTGTCGGTATTCCCCTGGGCGGCCGAACTTCAGAGACTGAATAAAACCAGTATCCTGCATGGAGAAAAGGGAGGAAATTTTATAGCATGCAATGTAACTTGCGATAAGATCCGTACGGGAATACTGCTGACTCCTCTGGGAAGAGAGGGAGAAAAGGAGCGTTTTTCCATCTATCTGAACAGCCTGGCCGAAGTGTGCGCGAAAATGTATGAAAAGGCGATCAACAATCCAGAAGCAGATCAGGGGCTTCACAGAAATGATCCTTTTCTTTTGCGGCTTATCAGCGGCGACCGGCCATCCGCTGAGGAGATCGAGGAGTACTGTGGGGAAGCAAACGGACTGGAAGACGGGCATACGCTGCATATCTGTGTGATCCGCGCGCTTCCTTTCGCGGAAGCGGAATTTGAGAGAAATATCATTTTGTATCGGAATATTATCTCCCGTATTTTTACAAGAAGCCACATACTTGTATATCGCAAACAGATCGTTCTGATTCGTGACTTTACCTCCAATCAGCTCAGTGGAGAGTCCCCTGACGCGCTGGAATGTCTGGAACGTCTTCTGCGCCGGATCCATGCTGTCATGGGTTCCTCCGCACCCTTTTCCGATCTTTCCCGTGCGAACAGCTTCTACAGGCAGGCGGAGACTGTGGCGGCAGGAACGGCAAAGACCGGGGAAGGTTCCTCCTCGCCCCATGATTATCCGGGATATCTGCTCTATGATCTGATCAGCAGTTTCGCGAAAGGGCATACGCTCCGGCATTACATTCATCCGGATATTATCCGGCTTTCGGAGGAAGACAGAAGTGGACGGTCCGGGTTCCTTTACACATTGTATCTGTACCTGCTCAATGACCGCAGTTACGGCATCTGTTCGGAGAAACTTCATATACATCGGAGCTCTTTTGCCTATCGGATACAGAAGATCCGAAAAGTGATCTCCGGAGATCTGAATGACGAGAATGTCCGGCTCTCACTGATCCTGTCCATATGCATGTACTGGTGCCTGCATCCGGAGGAGGATCCGACAGGAATTTCACGGTGGATGCAGTAAAATGGATATTGGAAAGCGGAGACAGGCGAAGATATCCGGTATACAAATTTTAGCGGGTACGTTATAATAAAGGGCAGATGAAAAGGACCTGTAAAGGAGGTGCTGTGGGATGCATGACACGAGAAAAAAGCGGCTCCCGGTAGGAATTGAAAGTTTTGAAGAAATCAGGACGGATGATTATTATTATGTAGACAAAACGGCAATGCTCCGTGATCTGCTGCAGAGACGTGGAAAGGTTAACCTGTTTACCAGACCGCGGCGTTTTGGAAAGTCTTTGAATATGAGCATGCTGAAGTGTTTTCTTGAGATCGGCTGCAATGAAAGACTTTTTGAAGGACTTGAAATCAGTTCGGATAAAGATCTGTGTGATAAATATATGGGAAAATATCCGGTTGTTTCTATTTCTCTGAAAGGAGTCAACGGAGCAGATTATCCCACTGCCCGTGCCCTTATGTGTTCGGTGGTAGGAAACGAGGCTTCCAGATTTTATGATCTGTTTGCCGCAAGCGGGAGACTGAATGAAGTTGATCGAAAACAGTATGCTCAGCTGGTCAATGTGGATGAGGGGCCGGAAGGCGGATTCCTGATGTCGGATGCTGTGCTGATGGGAAGTCTGAAAACATTGTCCATGCTTCTGGAAAAGCATTTTGGGGAAAAGGTAATTATACTG
The DNA here is from genome assembly GCA_944375755.1 of uncultured Mediterraneibacter sp. Taxonomy (GTDB): domain Bacteria; phylum Bacillota; class Clostridia; order Lachnospirales; family Lachnospiraceae; genus Mediterraneibacter. The sequence continues at coordinate 6,329 of CALWBC010000292.1, forward strand.
ATTGATGAATACGATGTTCCCCTTTCAAAAGCGAATGAACGTCAGTATTACGATGAGATGATTCTTCTGATCCGGAATATGTTTGAGCAGGTTCTGAAAACAAATGACAGTCTGTATTTTGCTGTGCTGACCGGATGTCTGCGGGTATCGAAGGAAAGCATTTTTACAGGGCTGAATAATCCAAGTGTTTTTTCAATAACAGATGAGGACTGCGACTCCTATTTTGGTTTTACAGATGAGGAAGTCAGAAAAATGCTGACCTATTATAATCTGGAAGACAAGTATGATCTGATCAGAGAATGGTATGATGGATACCGGTTTGGAGATACGGACGTATATTGTCCGTGGGATGTGATCA
>CALWBC010000293.1 GCA_944375755.1 uncultured Mediterraneibacter sp.
GATGAACTTTTTGAGGAACAGATTCCGATAAAAACCGCGAAGAAGGAGGAGATAGTCGAGGGAGATGCGACAATCAGATGTTATATCGACAATGAGCTTAAGGAGTATGACATTCGGGTGACAGAGATCGACACATCCCCGGATGAAATTAACAAGGGACTGGTGATTCAGGTGACAGATCCCGAACTTCTGGAAAAAACAGGAGGTATTATTCAGGGAATGAGCGGCAGTCCGATTATTCAGAACGGAAAGCTGATCGGAGCAGTCACACATGTGTTCGTGCAGGATTCGACAATGGGATATGGCATATTTATAGAAAATATGCTGAATCAGGTCGAATCATCTGAAATGTCGAAAACTGTGTCGAATTAGTGCTACAAAATCTCCTTGATTCTGCATTTTTACACGGATATAATATCGCTTGTGGTGTTGAAAGAAAGGAACTCAAATCTAAAGGAGAGCAGAGAATGGAGCATTTGAGTGTGGCCATCGCTGATGATAATCAGAAAATACTGGATGTTCTGGGCGAGATCATCAGCACGGATAAAGAGCTGGATTTAGTCGGAAAGGCTAAAAATGGCGAAGAGATGTGTCAGATCATCAAAGACAGACAGCCGGATGTTGTTCTTCTCGATCTGATCATGCCGAAAATGGATGGACTGACAGTGATGGAGCAGGTGAATCAGGATCATTTTGTCAATAAACGTCCTTACTTTATTGTGATCACAGCGGTAGGCCAGGAAAAAATAACGGAAGATGCCTTTAATAAAGGAGCAAACTACTATGTGATGAAACCGTTCAATAACAATATGCTTTTGGAACGGATTAAATCCGTAAGAAAAATGTCCCGCAGTCCGGAGAAAAGAACAGAGGAGGGAACGGCAGGCGCTTCCGGCGGAGAAAATCTGGAAACCCGTGTGACAAACATGCTTCATGAGATCGGGATTCCGGCGCACATCAAAGGCTATCATTATCTGAGAGACGCAATCATCATGGCGGTAAACGACATGGATGTTCTGAATGCGATTACAAAGATTCTGTACCCTACGGTGGCAAAGAAGTACCAGACGACTTCAAGCCGTGTGGAGAGAGCCATACGGCATGCCATCGAGGTGGCCTGGAGCAGAGGCAAACTGGATACACTGGATGAACTTTTCGGATATACGGTGAGTACCGGGAAGGGAAAACCTACCAATTCGGAGTTTATAGCCCTGATTGCGGATACCATACAGCTGGAATACAGGCACAGAAACTGACGGACAGGAGCTTGCCGGAAATGCGGATTGCATTCTATTAAAGTGATAAAATATCCTTTTCAATTTACAGGTTATGGAGTATAATATTTGCAGACAGAGCCTTGTATGGCGACTAATGCAATTATGGAGGATCGTGATATGAAAAACATTTTGTTTGCTGCGTCAGAGTGTGTCCCGTTTATCAAGACGGGAGGACTTGCCGATGTTGTCGGTTCCCTTCCGAAAGAATTTGACAAACAGAGATATGATGTGAGAGTTGTGCTTCCGAAGTATACCTGTATGAGACAGGAGTGGAAGGATAGAATGGAATATGTAACCAATTTCTACATGGATATTGCCGGACAGAACCAGTATGTAGGAATCATGAAGACGGTTCTGAATGATATTACATTCTATTTCATTGACAATGAGCATTATTTCAGCGGATTTGCACCGTATGACGGAGATCCGAAGTGGAATATCGAGAAATTTGCTTTCTTTTCAAAAGCGGTTCTCAGCATTCTCCCGGTAATCGGATTCCGCCCGGATCTGATTCACTGTCACGACTGGCAGACAGGACTGATCCCGGTATACCTGGATAATTTCAGATATCTGGGAGAGTATTACCGCGGAATCAAAACAGTCATGACAATACATAACCTGAAGTTCCAGGGAGTGTGGGATACGAAGACTGTAAGAGGAATTACCGGACTGCCGGAATACTACTTTGTTCCGGATAAAATGGAGGCGTATAAAGATGCCAATCTGTTAAAAGGCGGAATCGTATATGCTGACAAGGTAACCACCGTAAGCAACAGCTACGCGGAGGAGATTAAGACACCGTTCTACGGCGAAGGACTGGACGGCCTGATGTCCGCGAGATCCAATGATCTGTGGGGAATCGTCAACGGGCTGGACTACAATGACTGGAACCCGGAGACTGACAACCGGATCGCGAAGAATTTCAATATTGAAAACTTCCGCAAGAACAAACCGGCGAACAAACAGGCGCTCCAGGAAGAACTCGGACTTGAGAGAGACCAGAAGGTAATGATGATCGGTATGGTATCCCGTCTGACAGATCAGAAGGGATTTGACCTTGTGGACTATGTGATGGATGAACTCTGCCAGGATGCGGTGCAGATCGTTGTTCTCGGAACCGGCGATGTGAAATACGAGAACATGTTCCGGCACTTTGCCTGGAAATACTCCGGAAGAGTTTCCGCGAATATTTATTATTCCGATGAACTCTCCCATAAAATCTATGCTTCCTGTGACGCGTTCCTTATGCCGTCCCTGTTTGAGCCATGCGGACTCAGCCAGCTGATGAGCCTTCGTTACGGAACGCTGCCGATTGTCAGAGAGACAGGAGGACTGAAGGATACCGTACAGCCGTATAACGAGTTTGAGAAGACCGGAACTGGATTCAGTTTCTGCAATTACAATGCACATGAGATGCTGAACACGATTCGCTATGCGGAGAGAATCTATTATGACAGAAAGAGAGACTGGAACAAGATTGTAGAGCGCGCCATGAGCCAGGATTTCTCATGGAAGAATTCCGCGGCGCAGTATGGAAATCTCTACAAAGAGCTGATCGGAGAGTAGTCAGCGAACCTGTTTCCAGATTGGAGTATACAGATCAGATGAAGATTATAGACAGACTGAGAGAAGACGGAATACATATCTCATTTGAAGTCTTTCCGCCGAAAACAGACGAAGGCTATGAAAAAGTCATTGCGACTACGGATGAGATCGCGAAACTCAATCCCGCTTTTATCAGCGTGACTTATGGAGCCGGCGGCGGAACAAGCAAAAATACGGCAAGGATCGCTTCGCATATCCAAAAGGATTTAAATGTGTTAAGCCTTGCGCACCTGACCTGCGCTTCCTCGACAAAAGACGAGGTAAGACAGGTGATTGAGAATTTAAAAGAACTTGGAATTGAGAATATCCTCGCACTGCGCGGGGATATTCTTCCTGGTGTGCGGTTTCCGGATGAGAGCCGGTTCCGCTACGCTTTTGAGCTGGTGGAGGAGATCCACAGACATGGGGATTTCTGTATCGGAGCCGCGTGTTATCCGGAGGGACATGTGGAGAATGAACACAGAGCGGATGATATCAGATATCTGAAACAGAAAGTGGACAGTGGAGTGGATTTTCTGACTACGCAGATGTTCTTCGACAATGATATCCATTATAACTTTCTCTACAGAATCCGTGAAGCGGGCATTACAGTTCCGGTGCTTCCGGGAATCATGCCGATTACAAGCGCTTCACAGATGAAGAGAAGCCAGGAACTTTCCGGAACGGTATTTCCGAGGCGTTTTCTGTCCATACTTGACCGCTTCGGAAGTTCCCCCGCGGCAATGCGGCAGGCCGGGATTGTCTATGCCACGGATCAGATTATTGATCTTCTGGCAAACGGGGTGAGGAACATTCATATATATTCCATGAACAAGCCGGACGTGGCAGCGGCCATAATGAGCAGCCTGTCCGAGATAATTAAAGCGTAGGTGAAACGGATGAATGAGCGAATGAAACGTGAAGCCATCCGCTATCTGGGATATGGAAAAAATACGGCAGATGATCGAACCTTGATGTTGATCGATGAAGCGTTTGCTGACATCGGAAAAACAGCGGGTCCCAAATCCATCTGCCGCATTTTTGATATGGAGCAGGACGCGGACGGAACAATCAGAATCGGAAACATGAAGATAGAAAGCAGAAGCCTGAGCAGAAATCTGAAAGGATGTACAAAGGTGGTTCTTTTTGGTGCTACCCTCGGGGTAGGAGTCGACAGGATTATCACAAGGGCGTCCCTTACGGACATGAGCCGGGCGGTGGTGCTGCAGGCATGCGCGGCAGCTTATCTGGAAGAGTTCTGCGATCAGAAACAGTTAGAACTCGGGGAAGAACTGGAAAAAGAGAACCTTTACCTGAGACCGAGGTTCAGCCCGGGATACGGTGATTTTGACATCTCTTACCAGAAACCTCTTATGCAGATGCTGGACTGCGCGAAAAACATCGGACTTACGATGACAGACAGCTGTATGATGACGCCGACGAAATCCGTGACAGCACTGATCGGGGCCAGCCCCATGAAGGTGAGATGTCCGGTGGCGGGGTGTGAAGCCTGCGGGAAGACAGACTGCGAATACAGACGTTAAGGACAGCAGATACAGATGGGACAGGCTGCGAATACAGATGTTGAGAACAGCAGACACAAACGAGAAAGACAGCGGAAAGGATTTATGACATGATCAGAGAACGATTAGGAAAAGAACTGCTCTTTTTTGACGGAGGAATGGGAACACTGCTCCAGGAGAAGGGGCTTGCGCCGGGGGAACTTCCGGAGATGTGGAATCTCACTCATCCGGATGAGATACGGGAGATACACAGACATTATATTGAGGCGGGAAGCGACATTGTACTCACCAATACATTCGGCGCGAACGCGCTGAAATTCCATGACGAAACCTGCTCATTAGAAGAAGTGGTAAAGGCTGCGGTGGACCATGTAAAAGACGCCATCCGGAGCGCAAAGGCAGACAGACCGGTTTATACGGCACTTGATATCGGACCGACCGGAAAGCTGCTGAAACCAATGGGCGATCTTGATTTTGAGACAGCTTATGAGGCGTTCAGAGAGGTCATGATCTGGGGAGAGAAGGCCGGCGCGGATCTTATCCATCTCGAGACTATGAGCGATACCTATGAATTAAAGGCTGCTGTGCTGGCCGCGAAAGAAAATACATCGCTTCCGGTTTTTGCTACAACAATCTATGATGAGCGAGGAAAGCTCCTGACAGGGGCTGATGTGCCGTCCGTGATCGCCATGCTTGAAGGACTGCGTGTGGACGCGCTGGGAATCAACTGCGGGCTGGGACCCGGACAGATGATTCCGGTTCTCGAAGAATACCTGAAATACTCCTCCCTGCCGGTGATCGTAAAACCGAATGCCGGTCTTCCCAAACAGAAGGACGGGCAGACGTACTATGATGTGAGTCCGGAGGAATTCGCGGAACTGATGCATGAAATCGCCCGGATGGGGGCTTCCGTAATCGGCGGATGCTGCGGAACCACACCGGAGCATATCCGCGCCATGGCACGGCGCTGTGATGACATACAGGTCAGTCCGCCGGTTGAGAAAGATTACACGGTTGTATCATCTTACGGGCAGAGCGTTTTCCTGGGAACGGGCTCCAAGATCATCGGCGAGCGCATCAATCCTACCGGAAAGAAGCGCTTCAAACAGGCTCTGAAAGAGCATGATCTTGACTATATTCTCCGGGAGGGAATCGCGCAGCAGGATGCGGGAGCTCATATTCTCGATGTAAATGTAGGGCTTCCGGATATAGATGAGACAGCCATGATGCGGGAAGCGGTGCAGGAGTTGCAAAGTGTTGTCAACCTTCCGCTGCAGATCGACACGGTAGATGCGGAAGCGATGGAGGCGGCGCTTCGGATCTACAACGGAAAGGCGATGATCAATTCCGTGAGCGGCAAACAGGAGTCCATGGATAAGGTATTTCCTCTGATTCAGAAATACGGCGGAGTGGTAGTCGGTCTGACACTGGACGAGGACGGAATTCCCGATACCGCGGACGGAAGAATCCGGATCGCCGAAAGAATCATTGAGGAGGCAGGAAAATACGGTATCCGTAAAAAGGATATTGTGATCGATGCCCTTGCCATGACGATCAGTTCCGAGCCGGAAGGAGCGAAAGTGACACTGGAGACACTCAGACGTCTGAGAGACGAGGTCGGAGTCAACAGTGTACTCGGCGTGTCAAATATCTCATTTGGCCTGCCGGCACGTCCTGTTGTGAATGCCGCGTTTTATACGATGGCCATGATGAACGGGCTGAGTGCGGGAATCATTAACCCGATGTCTGAGGATATGATGAAGGCGTGGTATGCATATCACGCACTGATGAATCTGGATGCCAACTGTGAGAACTATATAGCGAAATATGCGGCTGCCGGTACAGGAGCCGGCGGCGTAAACGCGCCTGCCGCCGGAAAAGCTTCCGAAAGGATGACACTGAAGGACGCGATCGTAAAGGGACTGAAAGAGGATGCGGCCGCTGTTACGAAAGAACTGGCAGTGGACCAGGAGCCTCTGGATATTATCAACAGGGAACTGATTCCCGCGCTGAATCAGGTTGGGGACGGATTTGAAAAAGGAACTGTGTTCCTTCCTCAGCTTCTTATGAGTGCGGACGCGGCAAAAGCTGCTTTTGGCGTTCTCAAGGATCTGATGGATAAGAGCGGTGAAGTGCAGGAGAAGAAGGGGACGGTTGTACTTGCCACAGTGAAGGGCGACATTCATGACATCGGGAAAAACATTGTGAAGGTACTTCTGGAGAACTACAGTTTTGATGTGATTGACCTGGGGAAGGATGTTCCTCCGGAAAAGATTGTTCAGACGGTGAAGGAGAAAAACGTACGCCTGGCAGGGTTAAGCGCTCTTATGACGACAACCGTGGTCAGCATGGAAGAGACGATCCGTCTTCTGCGCAGGGAAGCGCCGGAGTGCAGGATCATGGTAGGAGGAGCTGTCCTGAATCAGGAATATGCGGATATGATCGGCGCGGATTTCTACGGGAAAGACGCCATGCAGTCCGTGCATTACGCACAGGAAGTCCTGTGAGCACGCATCCGCCTGCATCCGGTGCCGTCCGACCGCTGTGATACAGATGAACGGCCGCATTGTTTCTCAATTTGTACAGGGTTTGTGAAAAAAATCACTAGGAAAATAAAAGCGGGCATGTTATCATAAAAAACGGGGAAAGTGCGGAGAAATCCGCACTTCGTTACAATGAAATAAGAATGGGTATGGAGGAGAAAAGTGTGAGGTACGTAGACGCAAACCTGATCAAAATCAAACATGCTGTTTTAGAGGAGGTCGCACGGCTGGCATTTGCCGGAGAACTGGAGGAGCGAAAGGACGAAATTCCGTTTAAGCTCATTCCCGGGCCGACCGCGCATTTTCGCTGCTGTATTTATAAGGAGCGCGAGATTATCCGTCAGCGTGTCCGTCTGGCAGAGGGGAAAGCGCCGGGCACGAAAGATGACGGCAATGTTATCCAGGTAATCAGTTCGGCCTGTGAGGAGTGTCCGATTTCCAGTTACACTGTGACGGAGAACTGTCAGAACTGTCTGGGAAAAGCCTGCATCAATGCCTGCAAATTCGGCGCGATTGAGCCGGGACGCCACCGCACGCATATTGATCCCGCAAAATGCAAGGAATGCGGAAAATGTGCGGATGCCTGTCCTTACAATGCAATTGCGCATCTGAAGAGACCATGTAAATTCAGCTGCCCGGTAGACGCAATCTCCTATGATGAATTCGGAATTTCCGTAATCGATGATGAGAAGTGCATCCGCTGCGGAAGATGCATCCACAGCTGTCCGTTCGGAGCAATCGGATCCAAGAGCTGGATCGTTGATGTGGTAAAGGCGCTTCAGTCCGGCAAACCGGTCTATGCCATGGCAGCTCCGGCTACGGAGGGACAGTTCGGCGAGGAGATTACCATGGCAAGCTGGAAGAAAGCCATGAAGGAAGTCGGATTTACAGATTTTGTAGAGGTAGGACTCGGAGGAGACCTTACGGCAAAGAGCGAGGCGCAGGAGTGGAAAGAGGCATACGAGGAAGGAAAGAAGAAGACGACATCATGTTGTCCGGGCTTTGTAAACATGGTTCGCAAACATTTCCCGGAACTGAATGACGCTGTCTCTACGACCGTATCCCCGATGTGCGGTGTCTCCCGTCTGATCAAGGCAAAGGAACCGGATGCGGTTACCGTATTTATCGGACCGTGTATTGCCAAAAAGTCAGAGGTCGTCGACCAGAAGATCGAGGGCAATGTGGACTACGCTCTTACATACAGTGAGATTCGTGCGATCATGCGTGCCAAAGGAGTTAAACTTGAACCGGTGGAGAATGATTATCAGGAGGCGTCTGTATTCGGAAAGCGTTTCGGCAACTCAGGATGGGTTACCGCTGCGGTTCTTGAGAGCCTCAAAGAATCCGGAAATGATCTCGATATTAAAGTGTGCAGGGCCAACGGAGCCGCTGAGTGTAAGAAGGCGCTTCTGCTGATGAAAGTAGGACGACTGCCGGAAGACTTTATCGAAGGTATGGCATGCGAAGGCGGATGTGTGGGCGGACCGAGCTCATTTAAGGATCAGAATCTTGCCAGAAAGTCAAGAGATGCTCTGATTAAGGAAGCCGACGACAGAGGAATTTACAAGAACCTGAGCAACTATGACGAGGAATCTTTCTCCATGCACAGATAATATGGATACCTGATGAAACCAGAAGGAGGTTATGCGAATGGAAATGAACATGAGAGGCTTGCACACAACAGTAAGAGACATCCGCAGACTTGTGTTTACGGAAGTGGCAAAGCTGGGGTTTAAGGCAAATGCGGATACTCTGCTTAACGATATGGAGGAAATTCCGTATAAGATTGTTAATGATGACACGCAGAAGTACCGCGAGAGCATTTACCGTTCCCGCGCGATAGTAAGAGAACGGCTTCGTCTGGCAATGGGACTTTCTCTCAGACCGGAGAACAAGCCGGTTCACCTTACGGCAGGTGTGGAGGCCAGCAATATCTCCGAAAAATATTATGAGCCGCCGCTGATGCAGGTTATTCCTTCCGCATGCGAGAGCTGTGAGGAGAATAAATATGAAGTGAGCAACATCTGTAAAGGCTGTCTCGCTCATCCCTGCCAGGAAGTCTGTCCGAGAGGAGCGATTTCCATGGTGAACGGACGCTCTTACATCGATCAGGAAAAATGTATCAAATGCGGGAAATGCAAATCTGTCTGTCCGTATGATGCCATTGCGAAAAAGGAACGCCCGTGTCAGAAAGCATGCGGAGTCAACGCAATCACTTCGGACAAGTACGGAAGGGCTTATATTGATAATGATAAATGCGTTTCATGCGGCATGTGTATGGTAAGCTGTCCTTTTGGAGCTATCTCGGACAAATCACAGATCTTCCAGCTGGCCAGAGCGCTTTCCGAGGGAGAGACGATCATCGCTGAGATCGCGCCGGCCTTTGTGGGACAGTTCGGAGACAACATTACTCCGAGGAACATCAAGGCAGCGTTAAGAGAACTGGGATTTTCAGAAGTGTATGAGGTGGCGCTTGGCGCTGATATCGGTGCTGTGGCGGAGGCACATCACTACGTGGACAAGGTCGTGACAGGGGAGCTTCCTTTCCTGCTTACATCCTGCTGTCCGTCCTGGGCAATGCTGGCGAAGAAGTACTTTCCGGATGTGATCGATGAAATCTCTCAGGAGCTGACGCCCATGGTGGCAACCGCGCGTACGATCAAGCAGAAACATCCCGACGCAAAGGTTGTATTTATCGGACCCTGCGCTTCCAAGAAACTGGAAGCTTCCAGGCGCAGCGTGAGAAGCGATGTGGATTTTGTGGTGACCTTTGAAGAACTTCAGGCCATGTTTGACGCAAAGGAGATTGACCTGACTTCATACGAAGCGGAGTCTTCCTTCCACGACGCAACAGGAGCGGGACGCGGATATGCGTGCGCGGGCGGTGTGGCGTCTGCCATTGAGAAGTGCATTAATGAGTATTACCCGGATGTGCAGGTTAACATCGAACATGCGGAAGGCCTGGCGGAGTGCAAGAAGATTCTGGCACTTGCCAAGGCGGGCAAACTGAACGGATGCCTGATTGAAGGAATGGGATGTCCTGGCGGCTGTATCGCCGGAGCGGGAACGAATATTCCGGTTCCGAAGGCGAGAAAGAGTCTACAGGAATTCGTGAAGAAATCAAGCCGTGCGGTTCCGCCTGAGGAACTGATCGAAATCGAACTGGACTGACAGAACCGGTACGGACGGCTGACAGCGGAAAATATGAAGGCGGGCACATTTCCTGTGCCCGCTTTACAAATTTATAAGGCTGTGATATATTATAAAACAGGCTTTTTTAGCAAAAGAGGAGGATTATTGCAATGCAGCCATATGGAGTAAACCAGCTTAGAAAAATGTTTCTGGAGTTCTTCGAGAGCAAAGGACACCTTGTAATGAAGAGCTTTTCTCTGGTGCCGCATAATGATAAGAGCTTGCTGCTTATCAAT
>CALWBC010000294.1 GCA_944375755.1 uncultured Mediterraneibacter sp.
TATTCATATATGTCGCTTGTACCGATCATACAGCCGCCGATCATGAAACTTCTGACAACGGAAAAAGAACGTAAAATCAAAATGGAACAGCTGCGTCCGGTATCCAAGCTGGAGAGAATTCTGTTCCCGGTTATTATTACGATTGTAGTCTGCGTGATCCTTCCTACAACAGCTCCGCTGGTAGGTATGCTCATGCTCGGTAACCTGTTCAAAGAGTCCGGTGTTGTAAGACAGCTGACAGATACAGCTGCAAACGTGCTGATGTACATCGTTGTTATCCTGCTGGGCACATCCGTAGGAGCCACAACAAGTGCGGAAGCTTTCCTGAACATGGATACGATCAAGATCGTTATCCTTGGTCTTGTTGCGTTTGCGTTTGGTACCGCAGCCGGTGTGCTGTTCGGCAAACTGATGTGCTGGGTTACAAAAGGCAAGGTAAATCCGCTGATCGGATCCGCCGGCGTATCCGCCGTTCCGATGGCTGCCCGTGTTTCCCAGAAAGTAGGTGCCGAGGCCGATCCGACCAACTTCCTTCTGATGCACGCAATGGGACCGAACGTTGCGGGTGTTATCGGAACAGCAGTCGTAGCGGGAACCTTTATGGCGATCTTTGGCGTTAAGTAGTATATGGAGGACAAATAAATGGCAGAAATTGAAAAGAAACCAGTGAAAATAACAGAAACAATTCTGCGTGATGCACATCAGTCACTGATTGCCACCAGAATGACAACGGAGCAGATGCTCCCGATCATCGACAAGATGGACAAAGTCGGATACCATGCGGTAGAATGCTGGGGCGGTGCGACATTCGACGCGTCTCTGCGTTTCCTGAAGGAAGATCCATGGGAGAGACTGAGAAAATTCCGCGACGGATTTAAAAACACAAAACTTCAGATGCTGTTCCGCGGACAGAATATTCTGGGATATCGTCCTTACGCGGATGATGTGGTAGAGTATTTCGTACAGAAATCCGTGGCAAACGGAATTGACATTATCCGTATTTTCGACTGCCTGAATGATATCCGTAATCTTCAGACAGCGGTAAATGCAGCAAATAAGGAAAAGGCTCATGTTCAGGTTGCCATGTCCTATACTCTGGGCGATGCCTATACACTGGATTACTGGGTAGACCTGGCAAAAAGAATTGAGGATATGGGCGCAACATCCATCTGCGTAAAAGATATGGCAGGTCTTCTCTGCCCGTATCAGGCAACAGAGCTTGTAACTGCGTTAAAAGAGGCAGTTGATATCCCGATCGAGATGCACACGCACTACACATCAGGCGTTGCTTCCATGACTTATATGAAATCAGTAGAAGCAGGAGCGGATATCATCGATACTGCGATTTCTCCGTTTGCTCTGGGAACATCCCAGCCGGCAACAGAGGTAATGGTTGAAACATTTAAGGGAACACCGTACGACACAGGCCTGGATCAGAAACTCCTCGCTGAGATTGCGGATTACTTCCGCCCGATCAGAGATGAGGCTCTCAAGAGCGGTCTGTTAAATCCGACAAACCTCGGTGTTAACATCAAGACACTTCTCTATCAGGTTCCAGGAGGCATGCTCTCCAACCTGACTTCACAGCTCAAAGAGCAGGGAGCGGAGGACAGATTCTATGATGTTCTCGAAGAAGTGCCGCGCGTACGTAAAGACCTCGGTGAGCCGCCGCTTGTTACTCCTTCTTCACAGATCGTGGGAACACAGGCAGTGCTCAACGTTCTTATGGGCGAGCGCTATAAAGTGGCTACCAAAGAAACGAAGGATATCCTTGCAGGCAAATACGGCGCCACAGTAAAACCGGTGAATCCGGAGCTGCAGAAAAAGATTCTGGGCGATGATGCCGAGATTATTACCTGCCGTCCGGCGGATCTGATTCCGAACGAGCTGGATACACTCCGCAAAGAGTGTGAGAAATGGATCCAGCAGGATGAAGACGTACTCACATATGCGCTCTTCCCGCAGGTTGCTGTTGATTTCTTCAAGTACAGAGAGGCTCAGCAGACAAAGGTGGATGAGACCGTAGCTGATACGGAAAACGGAGCTTATCCTGTTTAATATCCGGTCTGTATGACAGAAAATGCATGGCAGAGAAGCCGATTCAAAACAGAGTCGGCTTCTCTTTTTTATTTGTACTATTATTTGTTTGGTGGTATCATAGGAATGTCGGTTCAAAAGAGCCGTCGTAAGACATAAATAAGAATAACCAGTCCAGGAGGAGATTTACTGTGAATATTATGGAAAGACTGTCAGCCCTCCGCCGTGAGATGAGCCGGGAAGGTGTGGATATCTATATTGTTCCCTCGACAGATTATCATCAGAGCGAATATGTGGGAGAACATTTCAAGGAGCGTCAGTTTATTACAGGATTTACCGGATCTGCAGGAACCGCGGTGATTACAGGTGATGCCGCATATCTGTGGACGGACGGAAGATATTTCATTCAGGCAGAGAAGGAGCTGGAAGGAACCGGTGTCTCTCTGTGCAAAATGGGCGAACCAGGAGTGGATACTGTCGAAGAATTTCTTGAAAAGTTTCTGCCGGAACACGGTGTGATCGGCTATGATGGCCGTACGGTCGGTGTTTCTGATGGAAAAACTTACGCGAAAATAGCCGAAAAGAAGCATGGATGCGTTCGAAATACAGAAGATCTGGTCGGACGAGTATGGATGAACCGCCCGGCGCTTCCGGATCGGCCGGCTTTTCTGCTTCCTGTAGAGTATTCAGGGGAAAGCACTGAATCAAAGCTGCATCGGGTGAGAGAGAAGATGGGGGAGTACGGAGCATCTGTGCATCTTCTGGCTTCTCTTGACGACATTGCCTGGCTTTTGAATATCCGAGGCGGGGATGTGGCCTACTGCCCCCTTGTTCTGTCTTATCTACTCCTGTATCAGGATCATGTGGAGCTGTATGCTGACAGGAAAAAGTTTTCAGCGGAAATTCTGTCCGAATTTGACCGGTGCGGCGTACAGGTATTCCCATATAATGACATATATAATTCCGTGAAGAACATTTCCGCAGGAAGTGCGATTCTTCTTGATCCGGAACGGGTAAATGACATACTTTTTCACAGTATTCCGGACGGTGTGTCAGTCATCGAGCGTGAGAACCCGGAGGTTCTTATGAAATGCAGGAAGAATGATGTGGAAATCGCCAATATCAAAAACGCGCATCTCAAAGACGCTGTTGCTCATACAAAGTTCATGTACTGGCTCAAGAACCAGATCGGCAGGGAGAAAATCACAGAGATAACGGCCTCTGAAAAGCTTGAAGAATTCCGTGCCGGGCAGGAGGGATATCTTGGGGCAAGCTTCGCGCCAATCAGCGCTTTCGCGGAACACGGCGCCATCGTCCATTACAGCGCCACGCCAGAGTCTGACGCAGAATTATTTAAAGGAAAAATGCTGCTGACAGACACCGGAGGACACTATCTGGAGGGATCAACGGACATTACACGAACGGTTGCTCTCGGACAGATATCCGAGAAAGAAAAAGAGGATTTCACGCTGACGGCACGGGCAATGCTCCGCTTGATGAATACGGTTTTTCTGTACGGCTGCAGCGGCGTTTCCCTGGATCTTGCCGCCCGTTCCGTATTCTGGAAAGAGCGGGTGAACTTTAATCACGGCACGGGACACGGGGTCGGTTATCTTCTGAATGTCCATGAACCGCCTGTAAGTTTCCGCTGGAAAGAAGGGCGAACACCTGCCCCCACGCTCGAAAAAAATATGATTATCACCGATGAGCCCGGCATTTATATTGAGAATTCCCATGGAATCAGACTTGAAAATGAACTGCTTGTATGCGAAGATGTAAAGAACAGATACGGACAGTTTATGCACTTTGAGCCCCTTACATTTGTTCCCATTGATCTGGATGCGCTGCTTCCGGACCGGATGAATGAAGAAGAGCGGCAGATGCTTAACGACTATCACCGTCAGGTATATGAAAAAGTAGCCCCTTTCCTGACTTTAGAGGAGCAGAAATGGCTGAGGAACTACACGCGTCCGATCTGACCTGCATGAGCAGGAAAACATAAAATATACTACGTTTTTAAAACGGATGAAGGATAGAGTTAGAAATGGAACCAACGGAAAACACAACCAATGAACTGATTGTCAGAATTGAAGAAAGATACGCGAAGATGAGCAAGGGCCAGCGCCGGCTGGCGGATTATGTGTGCAGAAATTACGACAAGGCAGTATTTCTTACCGCTGCGAAACTGGGAGAAACCGTAGGAGTCAGCGAATCCACTGTCGTCCGGTTCGCCATACAGCTTGGTTACAAAGGGTATCCCGGGTTTCAGAAGGCTCTGGAGGAACTGGTGAAAAACAAGTTGAACTCCATTCAGTGGATGGAAGTTACCTACGGCAGAATCACACAGAGTGAGATTCTGCATACCGTGCTTCAGTCCGACATCGACAAAATCAAGGAGACTCTGGCGGTTATCGATCACAAGGCCTTTGATCTGGCCATTGAAACGATACTGAACGCAAAAAAAATCTATGTAATCGGTATCCGAAGCTGCGCGCCGCTTGCTTCTTTTCTGAGCTTTTATCTGAACCTGATCTGTCCTGATGTAACACCGGTTACAACAAACAGCTCCAGTGAAATTTTCGAACAGCTGATCCGGATCGGCGAGGAGGATCTGATTATCGGTATCAGCTTTCCGCGCTATTCCATGCGGACACTGAAAGCGCTGGAATTCGCCAGCAACAGGAAGGCAAAGGTAATTACGCTGACAGACAGCGTTCATTCACCGATGAACCTGTATTCCTCCTGTAACCTGATCGCGCGCAGTGACATCGCTTCAATTGTCGACTCTCTGGTAGCTCCGCTCAGTGTGATCAACGCGCTGATTGTTGCTCTCTGCATGAAGAAACAAAGGGAAGTGATTTCCACGCTGGAAACACTGGAAAAAATCTGGGGCGAATACCAGGTATACAGCGGGGACGAACTGAATCCGGTAAGCACCTCGTTCCCTCCGGATGACGGGGCGGATACCGGAGAAAAAAAGGATGGAAACAGACATGAATAAAGTACTGATAGCGGGCGGGGGAGCCGCCGGAATGATGGCAGCCATCACCGCAGCAAGGCAGGGATGCCGGGTATCCCTCTATGAGAAAAACGAAAAACTGGGAAAGAAACTGTTTATCACCGGAAAGGGCAGATGTAATATCACGAATGCGGCGGACATGGATGTTCTTTTTCAGTCAGTAATATCAAATCCCAAATTCCTGTACAGCGGTTTCTACAGTTTTACCAACGAACAGGTTATTGATTTTTTTGAAGAACTGGGCGTTCATACGAAGGTTGAGCGCGGAGAAAGAGTCTTTCCCGTTTCGGATCACTCCTCCGATGTGATCAACGCGCTGAGCCGCGAAATGAAGCGTCTGGGGGTCCGGGTGTATCTTCAATCAGAAGTCCGGGAACTGCTGTTTCATACGTCGGACGGAATTACTTCGGCGTGCGGTTTTCTGCTTTCATCCGGGGAAAAAGTCACAGGAGATTCCGTGATTATTGCTACCGGAGGAATCTCCTATCCCTCCACCGGCTCAACGGGAGACGGATACCGATTCGCGAAATCCTGCGGCCATAAAGTAACAGAGCTTCTTCCGTCTCTTGTGCCGATGGAAGTAAAAGAGTGGTATGCGTCCGAACTGATGGGGCTGTCGCTGCGGAATATTGAAATAAAGATTACAGATGGGAAAAAGAAACTGTACGAGGAATTCGGTGAGATGATGTTTACCCACTACGGGGTAACCGGACCTGTGATTTTAAGCGCAAGCAGTATTGTCGGGAAAAAGCTTAAGGAAAAAGAGCTGACGCTCCATATCGACCTCAAGCCGGCGCTGAGCGCGGAACAGCTCGACCGGCGGGTGCTTCGAGATTTTGAGTCCAGCTTAAACCGGCAGTTTAAAAATGCGGTTGACGGTCTGTTCCCTGCGAAACTGAAGCCCGTCATGGTGGAGCTTTCCGGCATACCGGAAGACAAAAAAGTCCATGAAATCACAAAGGAAGAACGTCATGGATTCGTCCGGCTGATCAAAGATTTTACCATGACTCTGACAGGCCTTCGCGGATATAACGAAGCGATCATCACGAAAGGCGGCGTATCTGTGAAGGAAATAGATCCCGGCACAATGGAATCCAGACTGGTCAGGGGTCTGTATTTTGCAGGCGAGGTTCTTGACCTGGACGCGCTGACCGGGGGATTCAATCTTCAGATTGCCTGGTCAACCGGGTATCTGGCCGGAATGAACGCGGGGACAGCCGGATAAAATCAGCCCGGAAGGATCCGGCATACGATATTTCCGAAAATGGAAAAAATAATATTTACAGCTATCAAAAAGAACAGAGAGGTATTTAAGATGGGATATAATGTAGCAATCGATGGGCCGGCCGGTGCAGGAAAAAGCACTATTGCGAAACTGGTTGCAAAAGAAAAAGGATATATTTATGTGGATACCGGAGCGATGTACCGCGGACTTGCGATTCATTTTCTGAAAAAGGGAATTAACCCGGAAGACACGCAGGCTGTAGCGGATGCCTGTGAGGATGCTGATGTGTCCATCGGATACGAAGACGGTGTCCAGCAGGTTTATCTGAACGGAGAGAACATCACATCCGGCCTTCGGACAGAAGAAGTCGGAAATATGGCTTCCAAAACTTCCGCTATCCCAAAGGTACGCGAGAAACTTCTGGAACTTCAGCGTTCGCTGGCAAGAGAGAAGGATGTAATCATGGACGGGCGTGATATCGGAACGAATATTCTGCCGGATGCGGATGTGAAGATCTATCTTACCGCCAGTGTTGAGACAAGAGCCATGAGGCGCTACAACGAGCTGAAAGAAAAAGGAGAGGACTGCAGTCTGGAAGAAATAGCCCGTGACATCAGAGAACGGGACGAGCGGGATATGAACCGGAAAACAGCTCCGCTGAAACAGGCGGATGATGCCATTCTCATCGACAGCTCCAATATGACCATTCCGGAAGTTGTCGCCCGAATCTGCAGCTGCTGCAGGTAAAAAGGAGTCAAACAATGAAAGTAATCAAAGCAAAGACCGCCGGGTTCTGTTTCGGAGTGAAACGGGCGGTGGATACCGTATATGAGCAGGTAAACAGCTGCGAAGGCCCGATCTATACTCTGGGGCCTATCATCCACAATGAAGAAGTGGTGAAGGATATGGAGAGCATAGGTGTCCTTGTCCTGAGAAACGAGAACGATCTCGATGCCCTGGAAGAGGGAACTGTCATTATCCGCTCTCACGGTGTTGGGAAAAATATATATGACAGGCTGGAAAAAAAAGGCATCCGCATCGTTGATGCCACCTGCCCGTTTGTCAAAAAAATCCACAATATTGTCAGCCGGGAGAGCGCGGAAGGAAAGCATATTGTCATTATCGGCAATCCCGATCATCCGGAAGTCAGGGGAATCCGCGGATGGGCGGGAAATCACGTGACCGTGATCCAGAATATTGATGACGCGGAAAATTTTACGCCGGACAGAAACGCAAAACTGTGTATCGTCTCCCAGACGACATTTAATTACAATAAATTTAAAGATTTAGTTGAAATTATCAAGAAAAAGAGTTATGATGTAAGTGTTTTAAATACGATTTGCAATGCGACAAAAGAGCGTCAGACAGAGGCTGAATCCATTGCAGAATCGGTGGATGCTATGATAGTGATTGGTGACAAGCATAGT
>CALWBC010000295.1 GCA_944375755.1 uncultured Mediterraneibacter sp.
AGGACGGAATCGTAGACGGATGGGATGATCCGAGACTGGTATCCATCGCCGCGCTCAGAAGAAGGGGATTTACTCCGGAGTCCATCAAGATGTTTATCGATCTCTGCGGTGTGTCAAAGGCGCAGAGTTCCGTGGACTATGCCATGCTCGGGTCCTGCATCCGCGAGGATCTCAAGATGAAACGCCCACGTATGATGGCGGTTCTCGATCCGATCAAACTGGTGATCGACAACTATCCGGAAGGAGAGGTCGAGTATCTCGACGTGGCGAATAATCTTGAGAACGAGGAGCTGGGATACCGGAAAGTTCCGTTCGGAAGAGAACTTTACATCGAACGGGATGACTTTATGGAGGAACCTCCGAAGAAATACTTCCGTCTGTTCCCGGGCAATGAAGTACGTCTTATGCACGCCTACTTCGTAAAATGTGTCGGATTTGAGAAGAAAGAGAATGAAAAAGTGACGGTTGTTCACCGCACTTATGATCCGGAGACAAAAGCGGGAAGCGGATTCACCGGACGAAAGGTAAAAGGTACCATCCACTGGGTGCCGGCAGCTTACGCGCAGAAAGCGGAAGTAAGACTGTATGAGAATCTGATTGACGAGGAGAAGGGCGTTTACAACAAGGAGGACGGTTCTCTGAACCTGAACCCGAATTCCCTTACCATTATCCGCAACGCGGTTGTGGAACCGAGTTTTGAGGGCGCGCAGGCAAGGGACAGCTATCAGTTCGTGCGGAACGGATATTACTGTATTGACTCTCGCGATTCAAGACCGGATCACCTGGTGTTTAACCGGATTGTGTCACTGAAGAGTTCATTTAAACTGCCGAAATAAGGGAGAATTATGGAGATTACCATTAATCTGAAAACAGGGGATAGAACACCTCTGTATGAACAGATTTATGAATATATCAGAGATGAGATCAGAAACGGACGCATTGCGAGCGGGGAGAGGCTGCCCTCTACCCGCTCGCTCTGTCGTCATCTGGATATCAGCCGGAGCACGGTGGAGCTGGCCTATGAACAGCTTCTTTCAGAGGGATACATTGAGTCCGTGCCGTATAAAGGATATTATGCGGCGAAGATCGAGGGCCTTTATCAGATCAGTTCCCCGCAGCCCGCACAGCAGAAGAAGGAAGAAGAAGAGAAGAAACGATATCTCTATGACTTCACACCAAGCGGCGTGGATCTGAAGAGCTTTCCCTATAATACCTGGCGGAAGCTTTCAAGAGAAGCTCTGGCGGACGACCGGTCGGAGCTGTTTCGTCTGGGCTGTCCCCAGGGAGAGTACGGACTGCGCAACGCTATCAGCAGTTATCTGCATCAGGCGCGCGGGGTGAACTGCACGCCGGAACAGATCAATGTAGGCGCAGGCAATGATTATCAGATGATGATGCTGTGCGTCATACTAGGAGGTGGCCACAGGGTAGCGCTTGAGAACCCGACCTACCGGCAGGCATACCGGCTTTTTGCGAACATGTCGTATGAAGTCTGTACGGTGGCGATGGATGACCGGGGAATGCGTGTGGATGGACTAGAAGAATCCGGGGCCGATATCGCCTTTGTCATGCCTTCTCATCATTATCCGCTGGGAACAGTTATGCCGATCAGGAGAAGAATGGAACTTCTGGGATGGGCGGATGAAAAGGAAGGCAGGTATATCATAGAGGATGATTATGACAGTGAGTTCCGTTATAAAGGAAAGCCAATTCCGGCTCTCCAGGGATATGACGGTAACGGCAGAGTGATTTATATAGGTACATTTTCGAAATCCATAGCGCCGGCCATTCGTATGAGCTACCTGGTACTTCCGCCAAAGCTGCTTGAGCGCTACAGGGAACGATGCGGATTTATCAGTTCCACGGTGTCGAAAGTGGATCAGATGATTCTTCAGAAATTTATCGAAGACGGTTATTATGAGAGACATCTGAATAAGACAAGGGCTCTTTACCGGAGCAGACATGATACGCTTCTTGCAGCGCTGAAGGACTTGAAATCAGATGTGAGCATATCTGGAGAAAATGCGGGAGTTCATCTTCTTCTGCACTTTCATGACGGGAGAAGCGAGGAAGAACTGATCCGTCTGGCAGCCGAAAAAGGTGTGAAAGTATACGGACTTTCAGGCTACCGTATCGATGAAACGTCAGGGGAAACGCCCGGAGAGAACTGTTCGGACAGTCAGGAAGCAGTGATACTGCTCGGATATGCGAATATGAACGAAGAAAAGATCATCCTGGCCGTGCGCCTGCTGGCTGAGGCGTGGGATGCGAAGAGCTGATGGAAAATCCCCCGGATTCCGGAGTATCTCCTGAAAAAGATACACCGCAGTCCGGGGGATTTTTGAAATTCTAGTTCTGCTGATCGTCCGTATGATCGGATTTTTTGTCCGGTGTTTCATCCGGAGTCTCTTCCGCTTCTTTTTTCTGTGATTCTTCAGACGTCTTCTTAAGAGATACATATTCCCTTCCGGAAGCCGGCTGTAAATCAGCGTCGAGATCAAAATCTTCATCTTCCGTAAAATCAGAATCATCCGCATCCGTATGATCGGAACCGTCCTTGAAGAAATACGCAACGGCGAGTCCGATCGCTGTTCCGATAACAGCAAAGACGCCAAACCATTTTATCAGCTTTTTCAATGTTAAGTCTCCTTTCTGTGAGAAGATGCACTCTGCATAGGAAAAGAGGACATCCCGAATTTGCTATTTATTCTAATACTTTTCGCTTTTAATTACAATAGCAACGTAAAAAACAGGAAATAATATTTTACATAACATGAAAATTATAGTATAATTCTAACGGCGTCTTTTATTCCGGATGGAAATTTCCCCGGAAAACAGGGGAATGCCGGTTTATGAGGAATTTATGAGCAAAAGACGTATAATTATATTTACAAGCACGATACGCAGGAGGAATTAAAATGGTAAAAGCAGTAGTTGGTGCAAACTGGGGCGATGAGGGAAAAGGAAAGATTACCGATATGCTTGCGAAGGAAGCAGATATCATCGTCCGTTTTCAGGGCGGTGCGAACGCAGGCCACACGATTGTAAATGATTACGGCAAAGCTGCGCTGCATACACTGCCTTCCGGAGTGTTCTACGGACACACGACAAGTGTGATCGGAAACGGAGTTGCGCTCGACATTCCGGTTCTCTTTAAGGAAATACAGTCTATTGTTGACCGCGGTGTTCCGATGCCGAAGATACTTGTCTCTGACAGGGCGCAGATGGTAATGTCCTACCATAAGAATTTTGATGCTTACGAGGAGGAACGTCTGGGAGGAAAATCTTTCGGATCCACCAAATCAGGAATCGCGCCGTTCTATTCTGACAAATATGCCAAGATCGGTTTCCAGGTAAGCGAGCTTTTTGACGATGAACTTCTCAAGGAGAAAGTAGTGCGTGTTTCCGAGCAGAAGAACGTACTGCTTGAGCACCTCTACCACAAACCTCTGATCGATCCTGATGAGTTATATAAAGAACTTGTAAGCTACCGCGAGATGGTGGCGCCTTACGTATGTGATGTGTCACTTTTCCTTCACGACGCACTTAAAGAAGGAAAAAATATTCTTCTTGAGGGGCAGCTGGGTTCCCTGAAAGATCCGGATCACGGAATTTATCCGATGGTGACATCTTCTTCCACACTGGCCGGATACGGTGCGATCGGCGCGGGAATCCCGCCATATGAAATCAAACAGATCGTTACGGTCTGCAAGGCATACTCCAGCGCAGTTGGAGCAGGAGCATTTGTCAGCGAGATCTTTGGCGATGAGGCGGAAGAACTGAGAAGACGCGGCGGAGACGGCGGAGAGTACGGCGCTACCACAGGACGTCCGAGAAGAGTGGGCTGGTTCGACTGTGTCGCTTCCAGATACGGACTGCGCATGCAGGGCACAACAGACGTGGCGTTTACGGTACTTGATGTACTCGGATATCTCGATGAGATCCCGGTATGCGTTGGATATGAGATCGACGGAGAGGTAACGAAGGACTTCCCGGTAACACATCTTCTTGAGAAGGCAAAACCGGTGATCAGGAAACTGCCGGGCTGGAAGACAGATATCCGTGGAATCAGAAAATATGAGGATCTCCCGGAGAACTGCCGGAATTATATCGAATTCATCGAGAAAGAGGTAGGATATCCGTTTACGATGATCAGTAACGGACCCGGAAGAAATGACATTATTTTCCGTGAATCCGCTCTGAAATAAACAAACACAGAGAACGGCCCGCCGATCAGAAGAGCCGGGCTGAAATGATGAGAAAATGAGAGAATCAGCTCTCTGCCGCGTGGAAATACCGGTTCCGCGCAGCGGGGGCTGATTTTTTTCGAATATCTGCTTTCTGTCCCGCATATAATATAAAGCTGGGATAAAAAAGGAAGGAGGTATTTTCATGCATCAGAACAGCAGTGAAACGGCCAGTAACGTGATAACGATGGAAGAATACCTGAAAAGAAGACAAGCGATAAGGCAGAATGAAATAAGCCCCCGCAGTGAACGGGAGCAGGCGGCAGCGTCAGCTCTGAAGATGGCTGAGATTTTATTTGTCTGAAGGTGTGTCTGAGTCATCGTCTGTTTTGCTTAACAGACGTGCGATAAGGATATACGCATACAGAAGAACCGGCACCAGAATCGTCGCAGCGACCGAGGCCTTGAACAGACCGGAGGCGGCAGGTGAGTCAATCAGTGCGAAGATCAGAGTGCACACATACATACAGATCAGAAGAAGCGCACCGACCAGGGCGAGAATACGTTTTGCTTTTTTCATGTCGGATCCTTTCCTGCCCTTCTTTTCGGAGGACATCTGAAAAATTTATGCGGGCAAAGCCGCGTTTTATGTGTATAGTATACCGAAAATAGTGGTTTACGGCAAACGGAAATTGTTATATAATAGTTGGCGACAGAATTTAGATTAAGATAAAGGAGCAATATACAATGAGCGAGAAAAGTTTATTAGACCAGTGGCGTGGTATGGCATATGACAGAACTCTGTCAAAGGACCAGCTTGAAAAGTTCTGGGCAAATTATTTCGGAATCGAGAAGAGTATCTATGAAAAGCTTCTTGATGATCCGGATACGGAAGTAAAAGGAACAGTAAAAGAGCTTGCGGACAAATACGGACAGAGCGTTATGACAATGGTCGGCTTCCTGGACGGTATCAATGACAGCCTTAAGGTTCCGAATCCGATTGAGACAATGACAGAGGATACGGAAGTCAGCCTTGGATTCGATAAAGAGAAACTGTACAAAAACATGGTAGACGCGAAGGCGGACTGGCTGTACGGTCTGCCGCAGTGGGAAAAGATCTTTGACGAGGAGACAAGAAAACGTCTGTACAGAGAACAGAAAGCTTCCGGAACAATCCGTAAGGGCAAGAAGATCGGAAGAAATGATCCGTGTCCGTGCGGAAGCGGAAAAAAATACAAATTCTGCTGTGGAAGAAACGCGTAAATGAGATATTATTTTCTGGTCATCGGTATTCTCTGCATTTTGTATTACCTTGTGCTTGCGGTGTATTCGCGCAGGCTGAAATCTACATTTGCGGTTTTCTGGGTGATCACCGGCGGCGTGCATCTCGGTATCGGATGTGCGCCGTTTTCGGCATTTATATATCGCTGCCTTGGCGCGGCATGTCTGCCTGCATGGATTGTCATCCTTTTCGTAGAGTGGAAGATTATACGTGCCATGTTCAGCAGATGTGACGAGCAGGCGGACTGGGTGATCGTTCTGGGGGCTCAGGTGCGCGGCAGGAGAATTACCAATTCCCT
>CALWBC010000296.1 GCA_944375755.1 uncultured Mediterraneibacter sp.
CATGTCCGGAAACTGCATTATAATACAAGCAAGGGCAGAACCTCAAAAAATCGGCTCTGCCCAGAGTAACTAACAACATATCTTATATCAGTTTTTTTGAGTTTACACAAAACTTGAAACGGTCTCCACGCCTGACTTTCTGTTATACTGATTTTTCTTTTTGCTATTCGGCCAGCTCTTCCCATTTCTCATAGAGCTCTTCCAGCCGTTTTTCATTATCAGAACGTTCCGAGTCCAGCTCCTGACATCTGACGGAATTGGAGTAGACTTCCTCCAGCGTGAGCTCGTGATCGATCTGTGTGTTGCGTTCCTCCAGCCTGCTGATTTCTTCCTCTGTTTTCTTTAAATCGTTCTTGCGTTTGCGTTCTCTGGCCTGCTGTTCTTTCTGTTCCTGCCAGCTGAGCCTGCCTTCGGAAGGCACGGGTTCGGAAGCGAAGGAAACGGTGTCTCCGGTGCTTTTCCCGGCTGCGGAAGAAGACTGAGGAGCGGACGCATAGGCCCGGGTCAGTTCCTCTTTCTTTTCGAGGTAATAGTCATAATTACCGATGTAATTTACAAATGTCTGATTGACCAGCTCCAGTATCCGGGTGGCTGTCCGGTTGATAAAATACCGGTCATGCGACACATAAAGCACCGTGCCGCTGTAATTGTTCAGAGCTTCTTCCAGAATCTCCTTTGAGGCGATATCCAGGTGGTTGGTGGGCTCGTCGAGAATCAGGAAGTTCGCCTCTGACAGCATGAGCTTGGCAAGGGAAACACGGCCCTTCTCACCGCCGCTCAAAGAACGGATTTCCTTGAACACTTCGTCGCCGGTGAACTGAAAGGCTGCCAGAGTGTTCCGGATCTGTGTGTTGGTAAGCGACGGGTAAGCGTCGGAGATCTCTTCGAAGATCGTTTTTTCATCGTGGAGTACATGATGTTCCTGGTCGTAGTAACCGATCCTGACTTTGGCACCCAGGGTAAAGGAGCCGGAGTCAGCGGTCTGCACCTGATTCAGGATTTTAAGAAGAGTGGTCTTTCCTGTGCCGTTATCCCCGATGATCGCGACGTGTTCCCCGCGTTTGATTTCAAAGCTGACGTCGGAAAAGAGTGTCTGACCGTCGAACTGTTTGGAGAGATTCTCTACGGACAGAACATCGTTTCCGCTGATGAAAGACGGCTCAAGTGTCAGGTGCATCTCCCGGACAGTTTCAACAGGCTTCTCCACCGGTGTGATTTTCTCCAGCATTTTTACGCGGCTTTCCGCGCGCCGTATGGATTTCTCTCGGTTGAAGGAGCGGAGCTTTTCAATCACTGCCTCCTGGTGCCGGATCTCTCTTTGCTGATTCAGGTATTCTTTCAGGCGGGCATCACGGATCTGCCGCTTTTTCTCAGAATAAGCATCGTAGTCGCCCATATACATTCTGAGCTCTCCGTTTTCGATTTCCACCACTTTTGTAACTACGCGGTTCAGAAAATACCGGTCGTGGGAAACGATAAAAACAGCTCCCGGATAATTGATCAGATAAGTTTCCAGCCAGGCGATGGAATTCAGATCCAGGTGGTTGGTGGGCTCATCGAGAAGCAGAATATCGGGGTTCGTCAGAAGGAGTTTGCCAAGCGAAACACGGGTCTTCTGACCGCCGGACAGCGTATCTGTCTTTTTCGAAAAGTCTTCCTCCGAGAAGCCGAGTCCTTTCAGGACACCGACGATTTCGCTTTCACATGCATATCCGTTGCGGGCCTCGAATTCCGACTGAAGCCGGTTATATGTCTCAAGCCGGTTTTCCAGGGCTTCTCCGCTGAGAGATTTCAGTTCCGTCTCTATGGAACGGAGCTGCTTTTCCATATTTATAATATCCGCCTTCGCCGAGCGCAGTTCCTCATAGATCGTGCCGCCCGGCAGCAGGTTCTGGTGCTGGGCCAGGTATCCGATTGTTTTGCCTCTGGCGAGAACGATCTCTCCGCCGTCCAGGGGCTCCTCGTGGATAATCATCTTGAGAATGGTCGATTTTCCTGCGCCGTTGACCCCGACAAGGGCCGCTTTTTCCCGTTCTTCTATGTGAAATGAACCGTCTCTTACAATGACGTGTTCTCCGAATGATTTGTCAATATTATGGCATGCGAGTATCATGTTACGCCTCCTCTCAGATTACCATTATAACGGAATCAGGCGAAAATACAAGAAATTTGTTGATGTTCCGGCTCTTATTGAAAAAAGTAAAAATTGACATAATATTAACTATTTTATATAATAAGATATAGTTTGAAAGAACGCAAAATGCATAATTCCGCCCATGACAGCTGTACAATGCGACTGGAGGAATAGATTGCGACGGAAGGTGAAAGAAAGTGGAACACAGAAAAATATCCCGTGCTGTTATTTCAAGACTCCCGAGATACTATCGTTATCTGGGAGATCTTTTAGAGGAGGGTGTAGAGAGAATCTCGTCGAATGACCTGAGTAAAAAGATGCATGTAACCGCATCTCAGATCCGACAGGATCTGAATAATTTCGGCGGATTCGGACAGCAGGGATACGGTTATAATGTCAAATATCTCTACACCGAGATCGGGAAGATCCTCGGTCTGAACAAAACACATAATTTTATTATTATCGGTGCCGGAAACCTGGGACAGGCGCTGGCGAATTACGCTTCCTTTGAACGGAGCGGATTCGTCCTGAAGAGCCTGTTTGACGTGAATCCCAGGCTGGAAGGCGTTTCCATACGCGGCATTCAGGTCCGCATGATGGATGAGCTGGTTGATTTCCTTCAGAACAATGAAATAGAGATCGCGGCTCTGACGCTGCCGAAGTCCAAGGCTCTGGAAGTGGCAGACATACTTGTCGAGAACGGAATCAAGGCAATCTGGAACTTTGCCCATACGGATCTCAATCTTCCCAAAGACGTGATCGTTGAGAGCGTTCATCTCTCAGACAGTCTGATGCAGCTCTCTTATAATATCAGCCAGAAAGAAGAACGCAGAAAATAAAACGAATGATTACCCCGCAGGCTGACTGCGGGGTATATTGTGCGATATGCCCGGAGGACGACTGCCGTGCCTGCACGAGCGGACATTCTCCGATTGAACAGAAATCGCTCCGGCAGGGAGGCCCCCGCCGGATGGAAACAGAAAAGGATGGTGACAGGAGTGAGATATCTGCCGAATGGAGAACAGATGAAATCAGCAGACACTTATACGATTCAGACGCTTGGAATTCCATCCCTTGTACTGATGGAACGCGCCGCCCTGGCAGTGGTCGCTGACATGAAATCAGAACATGTGGATCTTTCAAGAGCGCTGGTTGTGTGCGGCAGCGGGAACAACGGCGGGGATGGTTTCGCGGTTGCCCGTCTTTTGAAAGAAGAAGGATACTGCCCGGAAGTTTTTTTTGCGGGAAGAGAGAGCTCCATGAGCGAAGAGTGCGCTGTTCAGAAAAGAATTGTGGAGAAGCTGGATATTCCGGTCGTCACTGAAATACCGGATCGGGAATATACTGTTATAATAGATGCGGTATTCGGTGTGGGACTGAGCCGGGAAATTACCGGACGGTATGCCAAGATCATCGACTGGATGAACAGCAGAAGCTGCGGGAAAGTGGCGGTGGATATACCGTCCGGAATCTGTTCCGGGACAGGGCAGATCCTTGGAACAGCATTTCGCGCGGATCTTACCGTGTCCATGGCATGCGTGAAAGTCGGGAGCGAGCTTTATCCGGGGAAAAATTTCTCCGGAAAGACGAAGGCAGCGCCGATTGGAATTTCTACGAAAGGTTTCGACGCGGATCCGGATGTGTGTCTGACCTTTGATAAAGCGGAGATTCCGATGCTTCTGCCGAAGAGAAAGGAAGACTCACACAAAGGAACTTATGGGAAGGTGCTTATGATTACCGGAAGTACAGGGATGGCAGGCGCCGCGTACCTGTCCGCCCGGGCGGCTTACGCGGCAGGGGCGGGGCTTGTGCAGATTTATACTGCAGAAGACAACCGTGCGATTCTGCAGCAGCTTCTGCCGGAAGCCATTATATCCTGTTATACGGAATACAGCGAGGCACAGCTGGATGAAAAGCTTTCCTGGGCGGATGTGATCTGCATCGGATGCGGACTGGGGCAGAGCGCTGCGGCGGAACAGATGCTGGCCCGTACGCTGGAGCGGGCGGCTGTTCCATGTGTGATCGACGCGGATGGGCTGAACATGCTTGGCAGACATATGGAGCTTCTGGAGAATGTTTCCATGCCGGTGATTCTGACTCCGCATATG
>CALWBC010000297.1 GCA_944375755.1 uncultured Mediterraneibacter sp.
GTTCGCACGCAACGAGCAGGAAGCTATGGAGAGATACGACTACCTGAAGAAACTGGTAGACGTATACGCAGCTGACAAGGCTGAGTAATCAGAGAGAAAATAATATATCGTGTTTCGTTTGGAACACAGAAAGCCCCGGGAGTGAAAGCTCCCGGGGTTTTTGTGTGCAATACGCCCGGAGGACTCCTGCTGTACCTGCACGAGCAGGCATCCTCCGGGCAACGGTCAGATTCGAACCGTGGATCAGGGACAGTGTGCTTTTCTATTCATTGAAGGTTTTTGAAAAGTAATGATGTCTGACAATTTGTGTGCAAAAAGTGACAATTTGTGTGAAAAAACATTATACGGTTTGAAATGTGGTAACATAAGTGCATAAAATATATTTCACTGCAGGGAATATTTTTAGGAAAAGTGATGAAAGGGGGTAATTAATCATGCTGGCTATAGAAATGCAGGATTTGCTGGATGTATTAAGTCTTTGCATACCTTATATAGTTGTAATGATTGTTGCTTTATTGGCATTTCTTATTGTTGAAATATTTGCCGGGAAATTCAACAGGAAAAAAAGCGGAAAGTTTATGTTAAGATCCCAGGCGGCTGTGGCGTTTGTGCTTATCATTGCAGTGACCGTAAATTTGCTTTGTGTTGGTCCGATGTCAAACTTGCTGTCTCTTGTTTCAGGGAGCGGAATGATCACAGATGAAACAGCGGCAGAGGCGGAAGAACTGAGTGAGGATATTGCGGAGGAAGGTATTGTTTTACTGGAAAATGACGGAACGCTTCCGCTGGAATCCGGAACGCCGCTGAATGTATTCGGATGGGCGTCTGTTTCGCCTACATATGGCGGTTCGGGATCAGGCGCACTCTCAGGAATTTATGAAAATGTATCCCTTCTCCAGGGACTGGAAGATGCAGGGTTTGAGCTGAATTCAGAACTCACCGAATTCTACGAGTCATATGATGTTGATAATGCTAATTTCCACAATACATATGGCAACACGGGTGGAAATACAGGGGCTGTAGATGCGGAGAGAGACTGGACGCTTCCACAACCGGCGGTAGATACCTACCCGGATGGCATTATGGATCGGGCAAAAGATTTTTCCGATAAAGCGGTTATTGTGATTGCCCGCCCCGGAAGTGAAGGTGTGGATATACCGGATCATATGAGTGAAGTTTCATATAATAATAACTCGCCGGATTATGACGAATTCCCGGAGGAGGACAGTCATTATCTTGAACTTTCGCATACAG
Source organism: uncultured Mediterraneibacter sp. (assembly GCA_944375755.1). Taxonomy (GTDB): domain Bacteria; phylum Bacillota; class Clostridia; order Lachnospirales; family Lachnospiraceae; genus Mediterraneibacter. The sequence continues at coordinate 1,255 of CALWBC010000297.1, forward strand.
AAAAAAATATGATTTCACTGGTATGCGAAAACTTTGATGACGTTATCCTGATTTACAATGGTTCAGAGGCATTCGAACTCGGTTTTATAGATGAGTATCCTCAGATCAGAAGTCTTATTTACTGTCCGGCAGCGGGACAGACAGGTTTTGAAGCGCTTGGCTCTATCCTCTGCGGAGATGTGAATCCTTCAGGAAAGACAGTTGACCTGTTTGCTGCTGATTTTACGGATACGCCGACCTATAATAATTTCGGTGATTTCTTCTACACAAATATGGACGAATACAGCTATGTGCCGGAAGTAATAAGCGGAGGTAATGAGGTTGCCAACCCGAGTTTTGTAAATTATGTAGAGGGTATCTACGTAGGATACCGCTTTTATGAAACAGCGGCTGAAGAAGGTTTCATTAACTATGATGAAAAAGTTCTCTATCCATTTGGATACGGTATGTCTTATACATCATTCGAACAGGAAATGGGAGAGATGCAGGTGACGGACGATACGGTATCGTTTGATGTAACAGTTACAAATACAGGTGATGTTGCAGGTAAGGATACTGTAGAAGTGTATTACAATCCGCCGTATACCAATGGAGGAATTGAAAAGGCAAGCGCTAACCTTGTGGCGTTCGAGAAGACGGACCTTCTGGAGCCGGGAGATTCCCAGACGATAGAGATCAGCTTTGCGCTGGAAGATATGGCATCTTTTGATACATATGGGGAAGGATGCTATGTACTGGAAGCAGGGGACTATGGAATTTCCATAAGATCAGATTCGCACAATATTATAAGTGAGCAGACATATACTCAGGAAGCGGAAGTTGTTTACAATGACGACAACAAACGTACTTCGGATGATACGGCAGCAACCGTGCAGTTCTCTGATGTGGAAGGCAGTGTTACATATTTGTCCAGAGCGGATGGATTTGCCAACTATGAAGAAGCAACAGCTCCGCCTGAAAATTATGAGTTCGACAAAGATACATATCTGGATATATTCACATCTAATCTGACTTATGATGTGACGAGCGAAAATAATCCGGATGATGAAATGCCTGTAACGGGTGCTGATAATGGAATTATGCTTGCGGATATGAGAGGTCTTGATTATGATGATCCGCAGTGGGAGGATTTCTTGGATCAGCTTACCTTTGAAGAAATGCGTGATCTGGTGGCTTATGGCGGTTATCAGACGATTGCGATTGATTCCGTTGGAAAGGTTGCTACTGTAGACTGCGATGGCCCGGCATCTATCAACAACAATTTTACCGGCCTTGGATCAGTTGGAATGCCGTGTGTTATGATGATTGCCTGCACGTGGAATAAGGATATTGCTTATGATTATGGAGAAATGATGGGACGCATGGCAGACGAAATGGGAACTTCAGGATGGTACGCTCCGGCTATGAATACGCACAGATCTGCGTTCTCGGGAAGGAACTTTGAGTATTATTCTGAAGACGGATACCTTGCTGGAATGATGGCGGCTAACGCAGTCCAGGGGGCGGCCAGCCATGGTGTATATTCCTATATCAAACATTTTGCACTGAATGATCAGGAGACGAACCGAAAGAGTATGCTGTGTACATGGTCCAATGAACAGGCGATAAGAGAAATCTATCTGAAACCGTTTGAACTGTCAGTTAAAATTGGCGGAGCATCAGGTGTTATGACCGGACACAACTTTATCGGAGCCCAGTGGTCAGGAGTATCTGACGCGCTTCTGAATACAGTGCTCAGAGGTGAGTGGGGATTCAGAGGAATGTGTAATACAGATGGATTCCGGGTACAGGGATATAAGAATGCTGATCGCCAGATCCGCCATGGTACAGATCTCTGTCTGATTGCATACGATGTGGATTATAACCTTGTTAAGGACGAAAGTGCAACGTCTGTTATCGCTCTGAGAAATGCAACACACAATATTATGTATACTGTTGTAAACAGCCGTGCTTATGAAGAGGAAAATCTGAATCCGGGCATGGAGAGCTGGCAGAAGATTATGATAGGAGCAGACGTGGTTGTTGCAGTTCTTCTTGTGGCTGCTGAAATACTGGCAGTGAAAGGATATAAGAAACGGAAAAATGCAGATCTTATAAAAGGATAGGAAAACGATAAGAATGAAGAATGGACTGCCGCTTTTACAGTAATGAATTTCCTTGATTGAAAGGAATGATGTCTGTGAAAGCGGCGGCCCTTTTTTGAACTTGAAGCCTGTTTCCGGTGATTTGTAAAAAACAGGACCGGAAAGCCTGTTTCACCTGTTTTGATTGCGGGAAAAGTATTATAATAAACTTAAATATGCAGAAAGAGGATTTGAAAATGATTCAGATTGCAGTGGTGGAAGATGAACAGGAATATATCGATATCATTACGGAATATCTGCAGAGGTATGAACAGGAGCAGAATACCAAAATTCAGGTAACGGTTTACCGGGATGGAGATGCAGTCACTGAGGCTTATAAAGCGCAATTTGATATTATTCTTATGGATATTCAGATGAAATTTGTGGATGGAATGACTGCAGCAGAGGAAATCCGCAAAAAGGATTCCGAAGTGATTATAATTTTTATTACCAATATGAAACAATATGCAATTCGCGGATATGAAGTGGATGCATTAGACTACATACTAAAACCGGTAACCTATTTTGCGTTTGGTCAGAAGCTTAAGAAAGCGGTTGACAGGCTTGAAAAAAGGAAGCAGATCTCTGTCCTGGTTCCGGTAAAAGGCGGAATGCTCCGGTTTAATGTCGGAGATATCTATTATGTGGAGAGCCGGGGACATAATCTGATATATCATACATCAGATGGAGAGTATACCTCATATGGCACCATGAAATCTGTTGAGGAAGAGTATGAACAATATGGCTTCTGTCGTGGAAATAAATGTTATCTGATTAATTTGGAGCATGTGGACGGTATAAAAGATAAATGCGCTGTTGTAAAGGGAGAAAACCTTCAGCTGAGCAGACCGAGACTAAACGGGTTTATGCAGGAACTGACAAGGTATTGGGGGGATCTGAAATGACTGGGGCGGATTTAAATGTGATGAACCCGGTCCTGCCGGATATTCCCAGGCTGTATACGGCACTGGCAGAGTGGCTGGCATGTCTCCTTTGTATTCTTGAAGTGAAACGGCGGATAAATGGATGGAAACTGCTTGTGGTATCTGTGATTGCTCTTGTGATACAGTCTGTATTTATGTTTTTTACAAATGGACTGGAAAATGTTCTATGGATTCTATGCATGCTTACTGCAGTTGCCATGATGTATGGGTATATTCGTGCATGCTGTGATATGAACACAAAAGATACGCTGTATTATTGCGTGCGTGCTTTCGTAATTGCTGAATTTGCGGCTTCCATACAATGGCAGACATACTGTTATTTTGCTTTTAACATGTCTTTTAATGGATGGGGATTCAGAATTTTCTGGCTTTTATTTGTGTTTGCGATAGTTTATTGCGACATCTGGCTGCTCTATCGAAAAGTATCGGTTCAGGATCATGGAATGTATCTGATTACGAATAAAGAGCTGGTATCATATATTTGTATAGGATTTGCCGTGTTTTTTATGAGCAATCTGGGATTTGTATCGACAAACACTGTGTTTGGAGGACAGTATACGGGAGAAATATTTAATGTCCGAACACTGGTGGATCTGGGCGGTGTTGCGATTATGTACGCTTTTCATGTGCAGAGAATTGATTTTCGGGTGCGCCATGAGCTGCAGAGTGTCCAGACGATTCTTCATAATCAGTATACGCAGTATCAACAGTCACAGGAAGCAATGGATCTGATCAATTATAAATATCATGACCTGAAACACCATATTATTGCGCTGAGAGCTGAGACTAATGAGCAGAAGCGGGAAGAGTATCTGGACAGAATGGAGGCGGAACTGCAGGATTATGAAGCGCAGAACAGGACGGGAAATAAAGTGCTGGATACGATGCTTACTTCCAAGAATCTGGTCTGTATGAGAGAGGAAATTTCCATGACCTGTGTGATTGACGGGAAATTGTTTGATTTTATGGATGTGATGGATATCTGTTCCATTTTTGGAAATGCGCTTGACAATGCCATAGAATGTGAGAAAAAATACAGGATAAAGAAAAGCGGCTGATACATGTGAGCACATTTCAGCAGAAAAATTTTCTGATTATTCGATTTGAAAATTATTATGAGGGTAAGCTGAAATTTGAAGAAAATCTGCCGGTGACAACAAAGAAGGAAGCAATGTTCCATGGATACGGGCTGAAAAGCCTGAGGTATACGGTGCATAAATACAAAGGTGAGGTGGACATCAGCTGTCAGGATAACTGGTTCAGGCTGAAAATACTGATTCCTGTGTAGGTCAAAAAGAGAGCCCTGAGATTTGTGAGAAAGATACAAAGCTCAGGGCTTTTTATCAGTGAAAATTGCAGGGATACAGTTTGTGAAAAAAACAGACAGTTTATGCGGAAAAAGAGAAGAGTGCGATAAATCTGTTAAAATTTATTATAGAATTTCCGGATGGATCATGCAGTATCGGCAGAAAAAAAGAAGGCCTGTTCAGCGGAAGAAACGAGAGAAAAGATAAGAAAAATGTAAGAAAGAAAGCGGGGGATAAGATGAGTGAGATAGTGATTGGCTGGAAGAAAAAGTGGTCATTTTTTGAAAACAGTCATCCAAGACTGGCGAAATGGATCTATCAGATTTTTTATTTTTTTGTATTCAGTATGGGGGTGACGATTTTTCAGTATCTTGTCTTTACCTTTCTGCCGCATCTGCTGGGAAAAGGGCTGGCAGGAACGGAATTCATGTGGCCTCGGGTGGACCTGGAACTGTTTGGAGTGAAATTTACGTGGAGCCTGCTCGGTTATGAAGTGCTGCGGGATGCGGACGGTGTGGTGCTGATCGGCGGAGGGCTGGGATACTTTATCAGTTATGAGACCGGATCGTTTCTGGCACAGTGCATTAATTTCCCGCTGCAGAGGAATATCACCTTTAAGAGCAAGGGGAATCCGGTCTACCAGGCGATGTGGTATTTCATTGCATGGGTAGTCATCTCACTGATCTGTAACGGGTTCAATAATCTGTGGATGCCGATTGCGCAGCAATATGTGGCACCGGCGATTTATAATCTCCTCGTGACGTTTATTACGGGCGGTGTATCCATGGTAATCTTTTTCTTTGTATTTAAGATTATATTCCCTGAGGGAGAGTCGAAAAGCACAACATAAAAAGCGGGTCTGCGCTGCAGAAGCAGCAGGGATTGACGCTGAAAAACGACAGGCCTGCGGACGGAGGAGGGGGAACGTGAGACATAAAGATATTATTGACAAAATGACAATAGAGGAAAAAGCGGCGATTTTAAGCGGTAAAGGCGAGTGGGAGACGTGGGATTTTGAGCGGCTGGGAATCCCGTCAATTTTCTGCTCCGATGGACCCCATGGAATTCGGAAACAGGCGGGAGCAGGGGATCACCTGGGGCTGAATCCATCGCTTCCGGCTACCTGTTTTCCTACAGCGGCAACGGTTGCCAACAGCTGGGATCCGAAGCTGGGGGAAGAGATCGGGGCAGCGCTGGGGGAAGAAGCCCGGGAGCAGAAAGTGGACGTTATTCTTGGGCCGGGACTTAATATAAAGAGGAGCCCTCTCTGCGGAAGAAATTTTGAGTATTTTTCCGAAGATCCATATCTGGCCGGGAAGATGGCAGCCGGTTATGTCCGCGGAATCCAGAGCCGGGAGGTCTATGCCTGTCCGAAGCATTTTGCGGTGAACAGTCAGGAGCTGCGCAGGATGGCGATGAATGCGGTGGTAGATGAACGAACTCTTCGGGAAATCTATTTGACCGGGTTTGAAATCGCGGTAAAAGAAGGCGGCGCAAAAGCGATTATGACCAGCTATAATCAGGTCAACGGAATTTACGCAAATGAGAATGAGCACCTCCTTCGTGATATTCTGAGAGATGAGTGGGGATTTGACGGCATCGTGATCACTGACTGGGGCGGATCGAATGACCATGTCAGAGTAGTGGATGCCGGTTCCGCTCTGGAGATGCCATCGCCGGGGTTTGATTCGGCACGGCAGATCGTAGAGGCTGTGAAGAGCGGCCGCCTTGATGAATCGGCAGTAAATGAATGTGTGGACAGGCTTCTGGATGCGGCTTTTACACTGGAAGGAAAGAAACAGAAGAGTGTGGGGGCGACAGAAAAAAGCAGAGGGGAAGGAAACGGTGAAACGGACCGGAAGAATGATCGGCATACACATCACGCTCTGGCGAGGCGGGCGGCTGCGCAAAGTGCAGTGCTTCTGAAGAATGAAGACAATATTCTGCCTCTGAACCCGGGAATCCGTGTGGCGTTGATCGGAGATTTCGCTTTTGAACCGCGCTATCAGGGGGCGGGATCTTCTGTGGTAAATGCGTCACGTGTGGACACGGTGAAGGAGATGATCGGTG
>CALWBC010000298.1 GCA_944375755.1 uncultured Mediterraneibacter sp.
AAACTGGTAATGCTGTTTATGGCAGTGATACTGGTTTTTGTTGTTCTTATAGGAAGAATTACGATCATCAATGTCACAAAGGGAAGCAGTTACACAAAAGTAGTTCTGGATCAGCAGAACTATGACAGTCGGACGATTGCATATAAAAGAGGCGATATCGTTGACCGGAACGGGACGAAGATAGCCACAAGCGAACGGGTTTACAATGTGATTCTCGATGTGGCGGTTCTTCTGGAAAAGAATGAACTTGGGGAGGAAGATTATATTGAACCGACCAAGGAAGTGCTGAAGGAATGTTTCGGAATTGAGGGGAGTGTTGTGGATGACCTGATCGAGAACAGCCCGGAGAGCCATTATGAGATTCTTGCCCAGGAGGTTGATTATGAGACCGCTCAGAAATTTGAGGAAATAGATAATGATGACAAAAATTATCCTTATGTGGCAGGGGTGTGGCTGGAAGATGATTATCTGAGAACATATCCTTATGGCAGCATGGCCAGTGATGTGGTTGGCTTTGTATATGAGGGGAATCAGGGAGCCATCGGGATAGAAAGTGCATATAATGATATTTTAAATGGGACAGACGGCAGGGAGTACGGGTATTTTGATACAGATTCTTCCCTGGAACGTACGGTGAAACCTGCAGAGAACGGGAATACGGTGGTCTCTACGATTGATGTGACTCTGCAGAATATTGTGGAGCGGTGTATTCTTGAGTTCAATCAGGCGCATGCGGATGATGAGAGCCCGGGCAGCAAAAATACGGCGGTAATTATGATGGATCCCAATACCGGTGAAATACTGGCGGAGGCCTCCTATCCGAACTTTGATCTGAATAATCCGCGGGATCTGTCGATTCTCTATTCCGACGAAGAATGGAATGCAATGTCAGATGATGATCAGGTCGCCGCGATGAACGACCTGTGGAGAAATTTCTGCGTAAGCGATGCCTATGAGCCAGGCTCCACCGCAAAACCGTTTACCGTGGCGGCGGGCCTTGAGACCGGTACTCTGACGGGAAATGAGACTTACTACTGCGGGGGCTCCAAGGATGTCCTGGGTACGGAGATCGGATGCCATTTCAGAGATGGACACGGGATGGAGACGATTCAGGATGCTATCGCCAATTCCTGTAATGTCGCTCTGATGGATATGGCATCGGTGATCGGCGCTGATAATTTTACCAGATACCAGCATATTTTCGGATTCGGCGAGTATACGGGAATTGACCTTCCCGGTGAAGCGGAAACATCAGGTCTTCTCTATACGGCGGATAACATGACGGATATTGATCTGGCAACCAATTCCTTTGGACAGAATTTTAATGTGACAATGACACAGATGATATCTGCATTCTGTTCGCTTGTAAACGGGGGCTATTATTATGAACCTCATGTCGTGAAGCAGATCCAGGATGAAGATGGAAATGTAATCGAGACAAAAGATCCTGTGCTTCTGAGAAGGACTGTTTCAGAGGAGACATCCGAGAGTCTGAAACAGTATCTGAAGGCCGTGATGGATTATGGTACGGGTCAGAGAGCGCAGGTAGAAGGATATGATATCGGAGCCAAAACCGGTACGGCGGAAAAACTTCCGCGTGGAAACGGGAAATATCTTCTTTCCTTTATCGGATATGCCCCGCAGGATACGCCGGAGGTAGTGATCTATGTGGTAATTGACGAGCCGAATGTAGATGCGCAGGACGACAGTTCTCTTGTGCTGGAACTGAGTAAAAACATCATGGAGGAAGCATTCCCTTACCTGGGAATTACGACAGAGGCTCAGAGCGTTGAATCCGCGCAGACAGAGGGACAGAATTTCGGGGATACGGAGTATTCGGATTATGATGAAAATTATGAGGATACGTATTCCAATCCGGATGGTTCCTATATAGATGAAAGTTATAATCCGGATCTGGATGACTGGGCGGCAGGAGAGACTCCGGGATAAGCCGCAGGTCAGATCCGGGACATGGCGCGAATGCCGGGACGAAACAGGAAAACATGAATAACCCTGCAAAAGATGTAATAAGCTTTATCAACATCTTTTGCAGGGTTGTTTTAATATGAAGAATAAGACATACAATAAGAAAAAAATACTTATCGTTTTTCTGTGTGCCTCCGTGATCCTGTTCGGTCTCATTGGGAGACTGGTCTATCTTATGGTTTTTGACGCAGAGTATTATCAGGAGCTGGCGGAGGATCTTCACGAAAGAGAAAGGGAGATTAAGGCTGCGCGCGGGGAGATCGTGGACCGGAACGGGATCGTGCTGGCGACGAATCGGACGGTCTGCACCATATCCGTGATCCACAGTCAGATTGAAGACCCGGAACAGGTGATTCAGACACTGGCCCGGGAGTTGCAGATGGAAGAGGACGAGATCAGGGAAAAGGTAGAAAAAGTATCATCCATGGAAAGGATCAGAACAAATGTGGACAAGGAAACCGGAGACCGGATCCGCAATTATGACATGGCAGGCGTCAAGGTGGATGAGGATTATAAACGCTATTATCCGTATGATGAGCTGGCTTCCCGGGTGCTTGGATTTACCGGAGGTGACAATCAGGGAATTATCGGTCTGGAAGTAAAGTATGAGGATTATCTGAAGGGAACGAACGGGACGATTCTAACCGTGACGGATGCCAGAGGAATAGAGCTGGAAGGTGTGGCGGAAGACCGGATTGAGCCGGTTGCGGGAGAGACGCTGCGGGTCAGTCTGGACTACAATATTCAGGCATACTGCCAGCAGGCAGCGGAAAACGTACTGGAAGAAAAACAGGCGGAAGCCGTGTCGATTCTGCTGATGAATCCGCAGAATGGCGAAGTTTATTCCATGGTTAATGTACCCGAATTTAATCTGAACGAACCGTTTGAACTGAATACCGGCGTGGATGAAGATTCTCTTACAGATGAAGAACTCCAGGAACAGTTAAATCAGATGTGGAGAAACCGGTGTATTAATGACACCTATGAGCCCGGATCCACGTTCAAGATCATTACAGCATCCGCGTGCCTGGAAGCAGGGACCGTGTCGCTGGACGATACGTTCTACTGTCCGGGTTACCGGATCGTGGAGGATCGTAAGATCCGCTGCCACAAGGTGGGCGGCCACGGATCCGAGACCTTTGTGCAGGGAATACAGAATTCCTGTAATCCAGTGTTTATGGATATCGGGCTGGAGCTGGGTGCCGGGAGATTCTATGATTATTTTGAGAAATTCGGCCTTCTGAAGCTGACCAATATCGATCTGCCGGGGGAAGCCGGTACTATTATGCATCGAAAGGAAGATATCGGAGCGGTGGAGCTGGCAACCATGACCTTCGGACAGTCTTTTCAGGTGACTCCGATCCAGATGGCGGTTACCGTAAGTTCGATTGTAAACGGCGGTGTACGGGTGACGCCTCACATTGGCGTGGGCGTTCAGGACAGCGAAGGAAATCTGATCGAAGAATTCAGATATAAAAGTGAGAAAGGAATTGTCTCAAAGGAGACTTCGGAGACAATGCAGATGCTCCTGGAGAGTGTTGTATCCGAAGGATCCGGAAAAAACGCCTATCTTGAAGGCTATTCCATCGGCGGAAAAACCGCTACCTCTCAGACGCTGCCAAGAAGCGCGAACAAGTATATTTCCTCGTTCATCGGGTTCGCGCCGGCTGAGGATCCGGAAGTCCTTGGTATTGTCATTATACACGATCCCAAAGGTGTCTACTATGGCGGAACGATCGCGGCTCCTGTTCTTCGTGATATATTCGATAATGTGCTTCCCTATCTCGGGATTGAAAAAAACCAGGCGATGGTTTATACTAAATGAGATATTCAAAAGGGATGCTGCGTCCCTTTTTAAGACTAAAGAGATGAAGAGGTGGATTTATGAGCAGTCATATTGTAATCCCGGTGCTGATATCATTTGCAGTCAGCCTTGTGCTCGGCCCGGTGGTAATTCCGTTCCTTAGAAAACTGAAAATGAAGCAGACCGAGCGTGTGGATGGTGTGCAGTCTCATCTGAAGAAGGCGGGAACCCCGACCATGGGAGGAATCATCATACTTCTTTCAGTGATCGTGACGTCCCTGTTCTATGTCCGGGACTATCCAAAGATCATACCGGTCCTGTTCCTTACGGTTGCATTTGGCCTGATCGGATTTCTGGATGACTACTTGAAGGTTGTGCTGAAACGTTCCGACGGACTGATGCCCATGCAGAAGATGGCGCTGCAGATAGTTGTAACCGCAGTGTTTGCCTATTACATTGTCAGAGTGGCGAAGATTCCGCTTACCATGCTTGTGCCGTTTTCGGGCGGATACTACTGGGACATCGGCTGGCTGGCGATTCCGGTTCTGTTTTTTGCTGTGATCGGTACGGTAAACGGGACCAATTTTACCGATGGACTGGATGGTCTGGCGTCCAGTGTGACAGTGCTTGTGGCGACATTTTTTACCGTAGTGGCAATCGGAACGAACAGCGGAATTGAGCCGATTACCTGTGCGGTGGTCGGAGCGCTTCTCGGATTCCTGCTGTTTAATGTGTATCCGGCCAGTGTATTTATGGGAGATACGGGTTCTCTTGCGCTGGGCGGATTTGTGGCAGGTACGGCTTACATGCTTCAGATGCCTCTGTTTATAATTATTGTAGGGTTTATCTATCTTGTAGAAGTTGCTTCTGTCATTATTCAGGTTACTTACTTCAAGAAAACCGGCGGAAAGAGAATTTTCAAGATGGCGCCGATCCATCATCATTTTGAACTCTGCGGATGGTCGGAGACACGTGTGGTTACGGTATTTTCCGTGATTACGGCTCTTTTAAGCCTGGTAGCGTTAATGGGGGTATAATACAATGGAGATCAGAGAAAAAAAAGTACTTGTTTTCGGTGCGGGTATCAGCGGAGAAGCGGCTGCCGGGCTTCTCGTCAGAGAGGGAGCGGAGGTTGTTCTCTATGACGGAAACGCGAAACTGAATGCAGAGGAGATTGCATCCCGTGTGCCTGCACAGGTGAAAATTGTTCTGGGAGAGTTCCCGGACCAGATGCTGGACGAGATTGATCTGACAGTCATGAGTCCCGGAGTGCCGACAGATCTGCCGGTTGTGGAAAAAATGCGGCAGAAAGGGATCCCGGTCTGGGGCGAGATCGAGCTTGCCTATACAACAGGCAGAGGAGAAGTGCTGGCGATTACCGGAACCAACGGTAAGACAACCACTACGGCTCTTCTGGGTGAGATTATGAAGAACTGGAAAGAGAGCGTTTTTGTGGTGGGCAATATCGGCAATCCATATACATCCGTCGTGCCGGATACAGTGGATGAGTCTGTAATTGTTGCGGAGATGAGCAGTTTTCAGCTTGAAACCGTACATAGTTTCCGGCCAAGGGTGAGTGCGATTCTGAACATTACACCGGATCACCTGAACCGGCATCATACGATGGAAGCGTATATTGCGGCAAAGGAGCGTATCGCCGAAAATCAGACATCAGATGATTACTGCGTGCTCAATTAT
>CALWBC010000299.1 GCA_944375755.1 uncultured Mediterraneibacter sp.
CGTTTCCCCACACAAGAAAACGGAGAATGCAGGTTCTCCCCAGTTGACGTAATGTCATTGTACAGCATGGCTGACTTCCAACACCGCCGGACCGTGCATGATCTCGCCCTATCGATCCTGCACGTGTTGACTTCCGTTCCGTTAACAACGTCGTCATCCGGACTAAGCTACAGTTTTTCGATGCTAAAATGCCTTATGACCCTACTGCCTGGCTGTCTACGCTTTACTCACATAGTCACCCATGTGAATACAAGACTTGCTACCGGTGATACGGCTGATATCTTACCGGACAGGATTTCCACCTGCTAAACATTACACCCTTGTCTGGGCGCACTAGCGGAACCCGTATGCATCTCCGTCTCCGAAGAAATACGTTCTGAAAATTTCCCTGGTTTCGTCAGTTTTGAAATCAGGAGTTAATGCTTTAAATAACTGACACCCCTACCTGCTCCTCGATATACATCATTCTGTTATACACAGCAACGCACTCTCCTCTGCACGGAGCGCCTGCCCAGACAAGATCTGCCTGACAGGCGGCAGCTACATCCGCAAGGAAGGGATCTGTCACTGCGCCGCCCTTTCCCGCCACTATCCGGTATCCTTCAGAACGCTTTTTGTGAATACGTTCCATCAGCTCCGTAAGAGTTGATGCTTCTGTTCCATCGATCAGCACTGTATTGGGAAGGCCTGACAGGCTGTTACCTGCTCCGGTTTCAAAAATTGTCACATCTCTGTGGGGCCTGTATCCGGCCAGCTCGACCGCCTGTTCAATAAGGCGGGGGATTTTTTCTCTGTCCATATTTCCTGTTCTCCAGCCTCCGTCATCTCCAACACCGGACTCCAGTCCCCGCTCTGCCAGCATCTGCCCTGTCGCATGATATATTTTCACGCACATACGGATCTGTTTTCTTACATGCTTCTTTGTTTTTCCGCTTTCTTCCGGGGCAGGCATGACAAGCCAGAGTCCGTCCCGCGCTTCTCGTCTGCTGTCTGCCAGTGTCACCAGAGGATGGGGAACCTGATTGAACTGTATGCCACCCAGATACCGGAACAGGGGAAGTCCCAGAAGACCTGCGGCGGCCCGGGCCGCTGCCAGCGACAGTCCCAGCCCCATGCCGCATCCACCTGTCTTATCCTCATTTTCTCCACACACTCCGCTTACACGCGCGATGGCGTGATCTACTTCTTCCTGATCAAGGACATTCCTTCCGATCATCATTTCCGCCAGGCCATTGATCTGTTCCGCGCCGGCGCGCGCGGTTTCCATTGCGTCCGCTTTGTATTTTTCCGCTGAAATCAGCGCTCTTCCTATCATACTTTCCCCTGCAAGAACCTCTGTTTCCACAGCCGGATCTCCCCGGGGATCCAGCACCGTCCTCGCATAGACGTCACGTATCGGCATAACCTTGTCCATATCCTTCTCCCTCCTGTTTTCTGCCGGACCTTATGACGCCGGCCGCCGAATCACTGCAGTTCATCCGCACTTCGCATCCGACCTGACTGCAGCCATGAAATTATTATTTCCGAAGAGACCTGCTCTGATTCGTTGACTTTTTATATTCCAGAGATTACAATTCCGGTAGATACTCTAATCGAAGCATGAGAGACTCTAAGCATCCCCGGAAGACAGCGACCGACAGAAGTTCCGCTGAAGCTCCGGCTGAAGCTCCGACAGAAACTCCGGCGGGCACTCAGTTCAGAACCGGAATCCGGGCTGCTATCAGAGGGAGAAAGGGGAAAATACCATGAAAGAAAAACTGAAATACTTTTTCATGCTGACATTCAGCACACTTCTCATCGCAGTCGGCACTTATTTTTTCAAATTCACAAACAACTTTACCTTCGGAGGAATCACCGGTCTTGCCGTGCTGGTGGCAAAGAGCGGACTGATCTCAGCCAGTGATTTCAACCTGATCATGAGCATGATTCTTCTTGTAGTAGGGCTGATCGTCCTGGGAAGAAAATTCGCCGCGAAAACCGCTTACTGCAGTATTCTGCTCTCCATCGCCCTGTCAGCCATGGAACGAATCTGGCCCATGAGCCATCCGTTTACGGATCAGCCCATGCTGGAGCTGTGCTTTGCGATCGCGCTGCCGGCGCTTGGATCCGCAATTCTTTTTAACATCGGCTCCTCCAGCGGCGGTACGGATATCATCGCCATGATCGTGAAAAAATATACCAGTTTTGATATCGGACGCGCTCTGCTTATTTCAGATATTTTAATCACAGCGATTGGTTTCTTTGTATTTGATATCGAAACAGGACTCTACTCGCTGCTCGGTCTGGCGATCCGATCTTTCATGATTGATACGTTTATTGAGAGCTTTAACCTGTCAAAATATTTCAATGTGGTATGCGACCATCCGGAAAAAATCTGTGATTTTATCGTCCACACGCTGAACCGGAGCGCCAGCGTCTGCCACGCGAAGGGCGCTTATTCCGGAAAGGACAAGTACATCATACTCACCGCGCTGAACCGGGTACAGGCCGTCCGCCTGAGAAACTATATCCGGCAGACCGATCCGGAAGCCTTTATCCTGATCTCGAACACAAGCGAGATCATCGGAAAGGGATTCCACAGCATATAATTATTTTATGAAATGGAGAACCAGTCAATGAAACATCTTGTAATTGCAGAAAAGCCATCCGTGGCACGGGATATTGCCCGTGTTCTCGGATGTACGAAAAAGACCGCTGCTTATATGGAAGGGAAAGACTACATTGTCACATGGGCGCTGGGCCATCTGGTTACGCTTGCCGACCCGGAGCAGTATGGAGAACAGTACAAAACATGGAGCATGGATACCCTGCCCATGCTGCCCGGCCAATGGAAGCTTGTAGTAATCCGCCAGACTGCCCGTCAGTACAACGCTGTAAAAGAGCAGATCTTTCGGAAGGACGTCTCGGATATTATCATCGCAACTGACGCGGGAAGAGAAGGGGAACTGGTGGCCCGGTGGATTCTGGACAAGGCGGGCAGCCGGAAACCGTTGAAACGGCTCTGGATCTCGTCCGTTACAGACCGGGCGATCCGGGATGGCTTCGCGCACCTGCGTCCCGGGAAAGACTACGACAACCTGTATCACGCCGCAGTGGCCAGAGCAAAATCCGACTGGGTCGTCGGCATCAACGCCACCCGGGCACTGACCTGCAAATACAACGCCCAGCTCTCCTGCGGCCGGGTCCAGACGCCGACCCTTGCCATGATCGCCGCCAGGGAAGAAGAAATCCGCTCCTTTGTGCCAAAGCCATATTACGGACTGAAAGCCGTCGCAGGCGGCATCACATTTACCTGGACGGATGCGAAGTCTGGGAGCACCCGTACTTTTGACCGCGCGAAAGCCGAAGGAATCCGGAAAAGTGCCGTTCGCCAGCTGCGTCTGACGGAAGTGAAAAAGAAACGAAAAAAGACCCATTCTCCTGCGCTGTACGATCTGACCACCCTGCAGAGCGAAGCCAACTCCCGCTACGGATATTCCGCGAAAACAACGCTGAATATCATGCAGAGACTTTACGAGACGCACAAACTGCTCACTTACCCGCGTACGGATTCCAGATATCTGACATCTGACATGACAGGAACATTAAAGGAACGTCTGAACGCCTGCGCGGCCGGTCCATACAGAAAAACTGCCGCAAAGCTCTCCATGCAGGAAATCCGCCCGGACAAAACCTTTGTCAATGACACAAAAGTTTCCGATCACCATGCAATCATACCGACCGAACAGTTCGTACAGCTGGAAAAACTCAGCAGCGATGAACGCCGGATCTACGATATGGTTGTCCGACGTTTTCTTGCCGTGCTCTCGCCGGCCTGCGAGTATGAAGAAATCTCGCTGACCGGAACCATCGGCGAAGAGACATTTCGCGCAAAGGCACAGAACATGCTCGCCCCCGGTTGGAGAGGCGTCTATGAAGAAGGCTGGAAGGATGTGGATGAGGATGACGAAGAAGAGCTGTCAGCCGCCGCATTTCCGGATGTAAAGGAAGGGGCTGCACTGTCCGTAAGCGTCATCTCCCTGACGGAAGGGAAGACAAAACCGCCGGCACGTTTCACGGAAGGGACACTGATCGCTGCCATGGAAAATCCGGTAAAATATATGGAACACAGAGACAAAACACTGGAGAAAACCCTCGGCGAGACCGGCGGACTCGGCACCGTAGCCACCCGGGCAGATATTATAGAAAAGCTCTTCGGCAGCTTTCTTATGGAGAAAAAGGGTAACGAAATCCACATCACCTCCAAAGGCCGGCAGCTTCTCTCTCTCGTCCCCTCTGATCTCAAAAGCCCGGAACTCACCGCTCAGTGGGAACTGAGGCTGAAATCCATCTCTCAGGGAAAGGAATCAGAGAAAAAATTCATGCGGGAAATCGAGGATTACACCCGGTCACTGATCCGGGAAATCCGGGAGAGCGACGGCAAATTCCGTCACGATAACATAACCCGCCACAAATGTCCGCAGTGCGGGAAATTCATGCTGGAAGTAAACGGAAAACATGGAAAAATGCTCGTCTGTCAGGACCGCGAATGCGGATACCGGGAAACCATATCCCGGCACACCAACGCCCGCTGCCCGGTCTGCCATAAAAAGATGGAACTCGTAGGCAAAGGGGACGGACAGAGATTCGTCTGCTCCTGCGGACACAAAGAAAAACTCTCCGCCTTTCAGGAACGAAAGAACAAGGCAGGGAAAGGCGCGAACAAACGGGATGTTGCAAATTATATGAAGAAGCAGGCAAAAGAAGCAGAAGCCCCCATCAACAATGCTTTTGCTGACGCGCTGAAGAACCTGAAGCTTTAATTACAGACAATACAAAACATTAACCACGGGCAATGCAATGATCACAAAAAACAGCTCCGGCTGCACCTGAATTTTCACTTCAAAGTGCAGCCGGAGTAATCTTTACAGCAGATGATAATGCAGGATGATATCCTCATAATGCCCATCCTTCATAAGAAAACCTCCCGGTATCGTCCCCAGCCGGACAAAGCCGAGTTTCTCATACAGTCTGAGGGCGTATTCATTCGTGCTGACCACCGCATTAAACTGAAGAATCCGAAATCCCAGTTCTTTTCCCTTGTCCAGGCAGTGTCGAACCAGCATCTCACCGATATGCCGTCCTCTCAGATCTTTTCTCACCGCATAGCTGGCATTGCAGATATGGCCGCAGCGCCCGATATTATTAGGATGAAGAATATAGAGCCCCAGCACCTCTCCGCTGTCCGCGTCGACCGCAATCCCAGTATAGGACTGTTCCCGGAAAAACCGATCACCTGATACCGGATCAAGAAGCTCCGTCTGAGGGAACGCCTCCCCGTCTTCCACCACCTGATTCCAGATGGCGGCTGCTGCCGCAGCATCTTCTCTTTTATATTCCCGAATCAAAATATCCATACTTCCACTCTCCATACAACCACTCTCCCTGAGCACAATAGCCGTTCGCTGCTCCTGTTTTTCATTACAAAAAAATCCCGGAGCTTCCCTTTCAAGGATCACTCCGGAATCTATCATACCATAAAAACCCCCATACTGCCGCAACAATATCAGTGGAAATAATGATCTCCGATCTGCATACCGTATCCTCCGGTACTGAAGTACAGGCAGTTTCCTACCGGATTGCTTCCTGCAAGGGCATCTTCCGCCGCCTGCATGGCCGAATCCGTATAACCGCCACTGGCCAGAACAGAATCCAGCCACCCGGTCATCGCCGGTGTGAACTGCCCTGACTGATAGATCACCTCGGAAATCGAATTCGGATAAACGCCGCTGTTCACACGGTTCATCACCACAGCGCCTACCGCTACCTGTCCCTCGTAAGGCTGATTGCCCGCCTCGCCGAAGATCAGCGCTGCCCGAAGCCGTTTATCCTGCTCCGCAGCCTGTGCCTGCGCCTGCGCTGCCGCTTCGGCCGCGACTCTCTCCGCTTCAAGCCGGGCTGCCTCTTCAGCAGCCTTCCTCTCTTCTTCTACTTTCTGCTGATACGCGATCTGCGCCGCCTCAGCCGCTTCTCTCGTCTCCTGAAATGCCTCCCCCTGCACCCCGGCTACGATATCCGAGAATTCCCATTCAATGGTTTCCTCCTGGACATTCACCTGACGAACCGCCGCAGGTTCCGCATCCTTCTCCGCCGCCAGACTTGTAAATCCCGTCAGCAGCATCATACTCGCTGTGGCGGCATAAAGCCCGATAAATACCCTTTTGTTCTGATTATGTTTCATATACTCCTCCTCAATTATTGCAATATCTTTACGAAGTTATATTAAAAATATATGTTATACTTTTCATTATTATTACAGATATTACAAAAATGTTACGGAGGCTATTGTAATATAAAAAATTCAGTTTGTCAACTTTTTTGTTTCCGGGCAGTTTTCAGCTCTATTCAGCTCTATTTAATTCATTAACGGGAAGGTTTCTGATGGAAACAAAATTCAGGCAGGGATGAGTTTTTCGATTGGGGGGGACGTTCAAAAACAGGGGGCTGCATCGCCATGCTGAGCCCACTTACTTCAAAGCTTTGAATGGATGTAACGCCGGAACCAGATGTTCGTGCAG